>CAJJAQ010000058.1 GCA_905182095.1 uncultured Pseudomonadales bacterium
AACAAAGCTAATCAGCTGATTAGTGATAGCCAAGTGGCTTTCTAGATGATTTTTTTGCTCAATTTGGCGCAGCGGGGCCAGAGAACCTTTAGCTAATTGTTTGGGTACATAAATAATCATGGGCACATGAATGCCCGTGTCGAATAGTTCTCTCTTGGCTCTCGGTAAGCCGTCGCCGTGGTCTGTTGTCCAAATAATAATGGTCGATTCGGCAAGCCCGTCTTTTTCTAAGGCGGCCAAAATAGCCCCCACCTTTGCATCCATTGCGTGAATATTATTGTAGTGCCGCGCTATGTCTTGCCTAACCTCAGGCAGGTCGGGGTAGTAAGGGGGAAGTTCAATTTGGCTTGGATCGGTGCTACTTGGCGCGACTAAGCCTAAAGCATGACGAAATTTTTGTGTGCCAGCGTGGATTGGGCTGTGAGGTTTGCCGGTGGCTCGCATGACGCCGCTTTCGTGAGTTTCGAGAAAATTGATTAGGCCGAAAAAAGGTTGTCCTTTTTCTCTGAGGTGCCAGGGTGCAGCGGTTGTTATTTGTGGGAATTTGCCGAGATCACCTTCGCTATCCCATAGCGTAAACGGACCACTATTGGCGTAAATCCCACTAAACTGGTAATCCAGTTTGCGATCGGTAAATGTAAAGTAGCCTTCGCTGCGCAAAATTTCCGGAAATGCTCTGAGAGATTTTGGCGGTTGGGCCAAGTAAGGTCCAAGGGGGGCTGTGGATGTGCGCATATTTTGCGCGCCAAAACTGATCTGATGCTGCCCCGTAATGAGCGCAGCACGACTGGGCGCACAGACCCCGGCAGTGGTAAACACTTGAGTAAATCTTGCACCGCTATCGGCCAGTTCATCAAGGTTTGGCGTATCAGCAACGGCGTCACCGTAGCTGCCAATTCTTGGTCCAAGATCTTCCGCAACCAAGAGTAGAATGTTTGGCTGCTTTGCTGGTGTTTTTGCATCGTTGGCAAGCCCGGCTGGACAGGATAGGGCTAGAACAACGGTTATTAAAAAGCTTGTCGCCAATTTTTGCTGCTTTAATTTTAAGCTGTGCATCTTGTTCTCGCTTCTCGCTTCTCGTTTGCTAATAACTATAGATAAAGAACCGACAGTAGATAACTTAGAGTAACCCACATAATTATTGTTAACGGCAGTCCTACTTTAACAAAATCTCCGAATGTGTAGTTGCCTGCGCTCATCACTAGCAAATTCGTTTTGTAAGCCATGGGTGTTGCGTAACTCATGTTTGCACCGAATAACACGGCCAAAACAAATGCTTCGGGTGGCAGTTGTAAATGATTAGCTATACCAATTGCGATGGGTGTGCCAATGACAGCTGCTGCGTTGTTTGAAACCACATTGGTCAAAACTGCCAAGAGCAGCATTAACGCCGACAAAATAATTGTTGGGCTTGCACCCTGAGTGGCAAAGAGAAAGATCTCTGTTAGATAAACCGTCGCCCCGGTTTTTTGTAACGCCATACCCAGCGCCAGGCTGGCGGCCACCACGAAATAGACAGAGGGACTGACAGCGCGGATTGCAGCGCCCGTACTTAGGCAGCGCGTCAGCAGCATGGCGGCTGTGCCGGTTAATGCAGCCACCGCTATAGGTAGCAAACCGCTGCCTGCTAAAACCACAACGCTGATAATAATAGCTAGGGCTATGGGTGCTTTTGCGGTTTTCGGCAGCGTAATGCTGCCATCTAAGACGAGAAATTCTGTAGAGCTTTTGAGTTCGCTGACTTGGTTTTTGGCCCCCTGAAGCAACAGTACGTCGCCAGGTCTGAGAATGACTTGCTGTATTTCTTGGCTTGTCTGCCAAATGTCTTTACCCGCCCTGTGCAGGGCTAAAACCACTAATTGATGTTGCTGAATGAAGTGGGTCTCACTTAGGTTGGTTTGATCTAGGTTAGAGCCTTGCACCACCGCTACTTCTACCAGTGTTTGATCGTCGGCGGTAAGGGGGTGGTCATCTGAAACAGGTGTTTCTGCTGGCTGAGGTCCTTCGTCAAAAGCATCGGTTTGGGTTTTTTCCGCTTCGGCAAACAGTACCCCGTCTAAAGCGTCCTCATATTGTTTGAGATTCTGCGGCGTGTCGCGTATTCGCAGGCGGTCCCCTTGGGCAAGTATGAGGTCAGGCAGGGGCATAACTACTGTGTTGTCTCGCAAAATTCGCTGTACTTGCATAGTCGGACCCGCTGCTGTTCTTGCTTCGGCAAAGGTTTTGCCAATCATGTGACTGTCTGCGCTGATTTGTAGTCGCGCTTCAAACAGCCTGGGCGAGTGGTCGCTGAGTTGTGAGCTGCGATCAGGTAGTAATTTGGGCGCTATGAGCCACAGATAGAGTATGGCAACCACGCTAGACAACAGCGCCGGCAGGGCGAAATCGAACATACCAAATTCTTTTAAGCCTTGATCTTGTGCAAGGCTGACCACCAGCAAGTTGGTAGAAGTGCCGATGGTGGTTGCCATGCCGCCAACTAATGTGGCGAAGCCCATGGGCATAAGGACTTTCGAGGGCGATTTATTAGTGCGTAGGCATACGGAAATGAGTATGGGTAAAAGTAATACGACAATGGGCGTGTTGTTGACGAAGGCAGACAGTACACCGCCTACAATGAGGGTCAGCAGCAGTGAGAAAATCGGCGCTTTACCCCATAGGCCAGATAGTAAACGCCCAACGGGTTCTAATGCCCCGGTACGCACTAAACCCTGGCCTAACACCATAAGGGCGCACACGCTGATGAGTGCTTCATGGGCTAACCCGGCAAAAAAGTCTGTGGCTTTTACCTCTTCAAACGGCGCAATGGCAAACCCTAAGACGATGATGCCGAGTAAGCACAGGGCGGTGATTTCAAGTTTCAGTTCTTCTCGGCTAAACAACACGAGAGCAACCACGGTCAATGTCATCATGGCTACCGCATGGGGGTTGGGTAGGTCTGGCATATCAATCATGTGGCATCCTATTTGCGCAAGCTGGCCTAGTTAAATTAGAGCTAAAACTAGTCTTAATCTTTGCTCAGCCTACTTCTGTTATGAATTTAGATCCATGCCAGTGCATTTGGCTACTATGCAGTAGACTGCGTCAGCCTTATTATGGGTACCTTAACCGGTGGTGCGCAATTTCGCCTGAAAGGCGGATATTTGGGTTATCGACCTCTGTGGGTGATAAGGTGCGCAAAGCATTGGCTGCGCCGATGTGTTGCGGTTGGTTGACCGCCCTGCAGTGTAAATTTTAGTCAAAAGATACGTCCAAGTAGCAGAAGGAAAGGGAAGTAGGTTCATGTCAGAAGCTCATGTTGAAGAAATTGAAAAAGACGATCTATATAAAGTTCGTCATAGTTTAGCTCACGTCTTAGCTCAGGCTGTTTTAGAAATTCGTCCCGGTAGCACGTTGGGGTTTGGACCACCCATCAGTGACGGGTTTTATTACGACTTCATTTTGTCTGAGCCGCTTACCGAGGAAGATTTCCCCACGCTGATGCAAAAGATGAAGAAGATCATCAAGAAGGGTCAGCGTTTTGATCGCGAAGATCTTTCCGCAGATGATGCCCTTGCGCGCATTAGTGAAATGGGCGAACCCTACAAAATGGAATACGGCGCTGAGCTAGTCGAGAAGAATAACCTTGAAGGTTTATCTTTTTATCGCAATGGGCCGTTCTTAGATATGTGTGAAGGGCCTCACGTGCATACCACCAAAGACATTCCAAGAGATGCCTTTAAATTGCGAAGTGTGGCCGGCGCGTATTGGCGTGGTAATTCTGATAATGTCATGATGACGCGAATTTACGCTTGGGCATTTCTGGATAAAGAAACATTAGACACCCATGTCACTGCTTATGAAGAAGCCCAAGCTAGAGACCACAAGAAGTTGGGTCGAGAGCTGGGTATTTACACCATTGATAACGATATTGGTAAAGGCCTGCCGTTATGGCTACCCAATGGCACTATTATTCGTGATGAGATAGAAAACCTTGCCAAAGAGCTGGAGTTCAAAGCCGGCTATTCTAGAGTCGTAACTCCGCATCTAGCCAAAGAATCTTTGTACCACACCACGGGCCATTTGCCTTACTACGCAGAAGACATGTATCCGCCTATGGAGTTGTTGGAATCTGCCGCTGGTAGTGACGATGACGACGAGGGTGAAGGTGGCGAGCGCATGGTTAAGGAGTCTTACCGACTGCGCCCAATGAATTGCCCACATCACCACAAAGTATTTTCTGCAGAACCCCGTAGCTACAGGGATCTGCCTCTGCGTTTGGCGGAATACGGTCAAGTCTACCGGTTTGAGGATTCTGGCGCTGTCAGTGGTTTGGTTCGCGTGCGCGGCATGTGTATGAATGATGCGCATATTTATTGCACCAAAGAACAGATTAAGGATGAGTTCAAGTCTGTTATGGCAATGTATCAAGATGCCTACAGTATTCTTGGTTTGGATAATTTTCATATCCGCTTGTCGAAGTGGGACCCAGAAGATCCCAAGGGCAAGGAAAAGTATGTGGACGATCCGCAAGCATGGCGTGACTCAGAGCAGGTGCTTGAGGAAGTGCTAAATGAAATGGGTATTGATTACAAAATTGGGCTTGGCGAGGGTGCCTTCTATGGTCCAAAGATAGACATTCAATTCACTACTGTGACTGGCCGCGAAGAATCAGTTTCTACCGTACAGTTAGATTTTGCTGTGCCAGGTAGAATGGGCTTGAAATATGTGGGTTCAGATGGGCAAGAGCATACGCCGTTTTGTATTCACCGCGCACCGTTTAGTACCCACGAGCGCATGGTTGCGTTTCTAATTGAGCATTTTGCGGGAGCGTTTCCAACGTGGCTTGCACCTGTTCAAGTTCAACTGCTTACGGTTTCTGAGCAATACGATGACTACGCAAAGGAAATAGTGGCGCGGTTGCGCAACCAAATGGTACGCGCTGAATTGGCGCCATCTAATGACACACTGCCGAAGAAAATTCGTCAGGGTGCAACGCGTAAGATACCTAATTTACTGATAATTGGCGAGCGTGAAGTGGCTGATGGCACAGTTACACTACGTAGATACGGCCATCAACAACAGCAAACCTTTGCAGTGGCAGATTTCGAGAGTCTATTGATCGACGCCATTAAGCAGCGCTTGCCTGAAGTGGATATAACCGACTCAGAGAATGCAGTTTAGTGCGTAAAAGATTATTAGTTAACCTAAAACGTATATAAACAGTTAGTTGTGTTGGTGAGGACGACAAGCTAGCTGTATGAAAATCTTGAATAGGGTGTTGCTGCTAACACGTAGCGGCACCCGCGATCATACGCGCAAGACCAATGCTACTTTGATCAGAGCGCACATTGTATCGTTAGCCTAAGCGCATTAACTCTTCCAATTTCTCCCCACTAGCCAACGTAGAACCACGATACTGCCCAGCAACCCTGATTTTCTTCGCTGGGAATATGTCCCTAAACTGTCACCTTTAGATTCTCACGCAGTCAATGATAGCTCCAAAATTACCGTTGGTCGGGTCAATATTGTCCCGCTAAAGAACTGATTGCAATATTTGCGATCGGGAGAGCAAAAGAATAGGGGGGGAGGACTGGTTAAAATAGCTAAGTCACCTAAGTTTTAGTGCGCTCATAAAGCTGGTTGTCCAAACCCTATCCTGTGCAAGTCATTTAGATGTCCTGTCCCAGTCGTCACCGGCTGAGGGTTGGGGATAGCGGTTAAACCTAGGAAGTATGGCTTTAAAAAATGAACGCATTTCAAACCTTACTGTCTGTCATATTGATGACCACTCTGTTGCAAGGGTGCGCTATGACAAATTCGTCGCAAACAAGGTCTTTTCTAAAACTATACGCGTCGGAACGGCAGAAAGCAGAGTCAGTTAACGATAAAGCGTCAATTATTGAGGCTGTTTCAACAAGAAAAAACCAACCGATTCATTCTACAACGGGTAATAGCATTGATGTGGTGAATGCCGGCCAGGTTAGTGAAGTGCCTGAATTGTTTCAGCTAAAAAATCTTGCCTATGACGCCCCTATTCCTGAGCTTTCGGCTCGTACTGGCGCGCCTTTAGCGTTGGCCCGAGGTATTGCAGAGCAACGGCTAGCAGAGTGGATGTCTAGGCCGATAGAAATAGATCCTTTTCGAGAATCCCCGCCATCACAGCCTATTTTTGTTGCCCCCCCAGTTTTAACAAAAACCGAATTCGAAACGACGCAAAGTTTTGAGCAACGCTTAATGCGCGCGCAAGCGTTATATGACACAAAAGTTGCTGCCCAGCGGGATGAATATAAGAGGCGTGTGAACGCATACAATAATGTTGTAAAAGACTACAACAGTTACCTCGAGCTAGAGAGGGCCGCTCGCCGCGAGCAATTAGAAAGAATGCGGTGGGAGTATATAAATCAAGCGCTGCAGCACATTTTGGGCGATCCAACACTTGTAGAGGCTACCTATAATGCCGACGCTGAAACGTTTTTTGTTGATCTAGTATCGCCAAAGGCGGAGTTTCGGCGCACCTTAACAACGAACATTCCGTTGGAACTCGCGCCTATTTTTAAGAGTCAGCTTAACAAGGCTCGCCCCATTATCTCGTTCAACTTGGACGAAGCGGCCGGGCTTATAGTGCGCGATATTATAATCGAGTTTCAAGGTTCTAACTATGTTGCAAATATAGCTGCGTCGAAAATTGTCGCCGTAGAAAAAACGAAAACGTTGCGTGCTACGAATGAGGCATTTCAGGTTCTTCCTTTGATTCCGTTAGAGGCTGCTAACTCTGACTTGTCGGGGGAGCATAAAAACTTCGGCGCTGGTCTAAATCGGAAACGCTAGTTTTGAGTCCGCGGGGGACTACCAGCTTCAATAGAATATGGCTTAAGAGGGGGCGGGAATGGAATTAGGTTGGTTAAAAGCAGAAGTGAAGCCGTAAACTTTTCTTCAATGCATAATCCGATAATACCTTCCACCCTAATATGCTTTGCATATGCACAGTTTCTAGTGTCAGTAAAAAAAGAAACCAGTTCCGCATGATGAATTTGTTGGGTTAGTGTGCTTAGGGTTTGATCAGGGTGTGCGGCGTGAAACGGGGCAAAAAAGGGTGGCAGCTTTTGCTCAGATTAGATGCTTAGAGTTAATGCACGTTAATAAGTTTAGTGATTCTCTGCGTATGACATTTGTAAGTGAAGGCAGATCGATCTTACGTTGAAGATCCCGGCGGGTTTTAGAAATCTTAAAAGTACGAAGGGAATATTATTCTTGAAAAATTTGAATTTCATTCGATCGGTTATTTTTGCGAAAGTCGCGTTGTTTTTTGCACTCATACCATTGCTGGCGTTACAGAATTCCCTCGCACAAGGGATTGTTTGGGGAGGTGGCCAAGGTAATAAGAGGGTGCCCCAAATTTTGAATACGTCGTCAAAAATTTGTAGCCGAAATTCTATAGCTAACGGTGCCAGAATTGGTGCGGCTGACGCAAATCTTATCTCAACTGACTGTCAAAACGATATTTTGGCAAATTTTGTTTATATTCGTGGCGGTTGCGACGATGAGGGCTGTATTGCAGACTTCAAGATTAGCGCCTATGAAGTAACTAACAAACAGTTCCGCGAATTTCAGAAGGATTATTCCACTGAAGCATTGGCGAACACATCTTTGAATGGGGAATTCCAACCTGTACTTGGGGTTTCTGCAGGTAAAGCCGGTGCATATGCGGATTGGCTTTCTGCAAAAACCCGCCAAAAATTTCGTTTGCCGACTAAACGAGAGTGGCTGCATTCGATAAAGTCTGTGGATTTTTCAGAAGGTGCATTTTGTAAGTACGCGCACTCAAATCGCGGCAGTGCCTTAGCTGCAACGGTCGGAAATTATGAAGTTTGCCCTCGGCCTATAGCCGGTACTTTGGCGGTGGGTTCTAAACTCGCCTCCAATAACGGCATATACGATCTTTTTGGTAATGCGGCAGAAATGGTTTGTGACGGTACATATGAAACGTGTACTTCTGGCAAGGCGCAGGCAATTGCGTACGTTGCGGTGGGTGGCTCTTGGTTAGAACCACTGGAAAAATTTAACGTCGAAAGTATATATCGGATCGGCCCTAGCGGTTCTCCCTCTGTTGGTTTTCGTTTACTCCAGGAGCTTTGAGTTCGCTATGTCAGTGTCTAAAAGCCAGGAAGTAAGCGCTAAAGATAATATCCTTTATCCAACATATTCGGCAGATCTTTATACTGACGCGCCTGAGGGCGGCAGCGAATTCGTTAGTACAAATTCTGCAAAAATGTTTTCTTGGAAAGGCGTCAAAATATTTTTTGTAATGAGCGTCTGCCTGTCGGTGGGAATGTTCGAGCGCCAAAGAACAATTGAACTGAAACCGGTGAGTCACTACGAGATTGAAATGGTTATAGGCGCGCCGTCACGGTCAGACGTTCGTGAGCTTCTACTACCTAAGTTGCAGGAGACCGTAGATCCTGAGCTGGTCTTTTTGGAGTTCCAGGAGCAAGTTAAAACTCTTATTGATGCCCGTACTAATAATACGGATTTAGAAATAGATCGATCTGGTGCTTTAGACGAATCGGGAAAAGCCGTTTCTTTTGAGGATTCTTTAAAATCCTGGCCAGTTGTACCCGCACCTAACGCCCCGTTAGATAAACCGAGCTCGGTGATTTATCGACTTGATGCAAAAAGCATTAGCAAGGCGAATACGTGGATTAGTCAATTGCTAACTACTGCTGAAAGGAACGCCGCCGAGGTTTTAGTTGCTAGAGCGCAGGGCTTGTTAGATAAGCAGCTATCACAAATAAAAAATAAATTTGCTGATGAACGGCTACTGGAACGGCGTGAGCTTTCTAGAGAACTGGCGACATTAAAGAGTGATCTTGACCTCGCCACGGTTCTTGGAATAGCGAATCCGGTTCAGTCTGCCCATCCGATGGTGCCGCAAGAAGATGGTGTTCGTTATCAAGAAGGTTCTGTGGCACTACAGCGAAAATACAAAAAATTGTTGGCGCGTTTAGATGAAACGGGCTCTGTCCATCAGTCCGGAGACGAAAAACTTTTGGCTGAGTTAGAGGTATTTAGCGGCATCAAGTTAGAGCAAGAGTATGTGATTACAGCAGATCTTAACCAGCAATTTCGGTCGAAAGAAATTATCCAAAATATAGATGTTCTAGGGCCGACTCTACTCGGTGCTTTTAAAGGTCTATTTTTGGGCTGGATAATTCTTCAATTGTTGAAATTCGCGCCCTTTTTGGGAAAATTGATTAGAAAGACCGCTAGGACACCTCACTAATGGATATGTTCAGCATAATTGGTTCGATTCTGCAGGCCATCGTTGATTTTTTGCCCACCATTTTTAAATTGTTCAAGGAGGCAAAGGTTGCAATTGGGTTGTCGTTAGGGATATTTCTTTTAGCAGCATTCATGTTGGTTTGGTTGCGTTTTGTTGTTGTTAAGCCGTTGATGTCTAGACTAAAAGAAGCCGCTTTCTTTGTAAGAAACTTGGAGCCCAGAAATGGATTTCTGGAAAATTTTGGCTCGGTAGATTCGGTGCTATCCGGTATTCCCGCTGTTAAACATGGTTGGGGGGATTTTAAGAAACGCATGATTTTTCCTGAAGCGAAAGATTTAGGCCTACCAATACGTGCTACGGAGTCCCCTGGAAAATTTATCCACGCACATGGGGCTGAAGGGAGAGCGCTGCATTTGAAACTCTACGCAGCCATGCCGGACTATTTGGTTGGTCTTGGGTTAGTTCTGACCTTCCTGGGTTTGGTTTCCGCACTGTACTTCGCCGCTCAAGGTCTTGAAGCTGGAGACGTGGCCGAAACTCGTGCGAGCCTTACAGCGTTGTTAAGCGCTGCAACATTCAAGTTTATTACATCAATAGCCGGCGTCGCGTCGTCAATAATTTTTTCCGTATTCTTTAACAAGTATATGGGTCAGCTGGATAGAACATTTATAGAGTTGACAGAAACAATTGAGTTACATGTGTTTTATACTTTACTCGGGCCGAAAATGGCGAAAAAATTCGACAGTTCTCTGCGGCGTTAAATCAACAAATTGGGCTTAAAGCAGGCTCATTAGTGGCCAGTAACAATATCGATAGTATGCTGTATAGAACGGTCTTAAAGGTTCAGTTAGGTCTTCTAGACGGTGAGGTTGTTGGTTTTAAGTATGACACTGATAAAGGTTTGCAAGTTCGGGTGGATCAATCAGAGAGCCTTATTACGGTCGACGACATTATCGACTATTCACCCGTCAGTGAGGCCGACGGTTGGGCCACTATTGCAATCTATCAATGAACATACCACGAAAGATAGTTTTTGATCTGGCGCGAGCAAGGGCTTTTTCTGCCATCGCTACATTGTCTGTTTTTTCGCTACTTAGTGCTGCTACGTTTTGGCATGTTGATGCAGCAACTAAACTATTTGGCAAACAGTCGGAAGCGTATATTTCAGTTGAAGAGCGACTATTACTTTCAGAGATGCTCTTCCTTGAACCTAATCCATTAATGGCGTTGGAATATAACAAAATCGCTCTCGCGGCCCTTGCTTCCGATGACGTTGCTAAAGTCGAGTTTGAGTTTAATGACGGTATCCTTGGTGAGGCCAGTAATAACGCTGAGTGGTATCTAGATAATATTGGAAAGTACTATGTGGTTAAGGCCGTTGTCGACGGAGATATTTATCAGCAGTTATATGTATTGAAAAAACTAAATGGGGAGTTTGCGCAATCTTTTCTGATAGAAAAAATTGAGGCCGACATCAAGAAAATGATTCTTGTGGGAAGGGTTTATGGCACGTCAGTTTAAACCAGTGGTGGTCCAGATACTTGCTGTTTTCATTTTAGCTTATGCAGTTGCTGGTTGCACTGCCCGTGATGACGATATGGATCTGGTTTTACATCGAATGGCGGAAATACAGTCGCTACTGGCGGATTTGAAAAAACAACTGGACAGTCAAAAGTCGGAGGCTCAAAGCGCGGCTTCTAGAGTCTCGCCGGAATTGGCTGCTGAATTTGAAAATGACGAAGCTTTCTTGGACCAAGTGGTAGCCTTGAAAAAGCAGAAGCTGCTGGCACAACTGGAATATGAAATTTCTAAACTCGAAGATATAGCGACACAATCGTCTCCAACAAATGCAGAAGCAAATGGTTTTGCGCCAAGGTATGCAGGTTCCGGCCAAGACTTAAAGGTTTTCATGATTAACCATACGACGAAAGCTGCATTGATCAAGCTCAATGATGAAGTTCTTCGTGCGTTTCCCGGTGATCAGGTAGGCGGTTATACAATTAGCGAGATCAACCGAGACCACATTGTCCTAGGGTTGCCGTCAGGAGAAGAGATTATAAAACGCTTGGTTCATAACGCTGCAATAAATGATCTGCGGGTGGGCGGGGAGCTTTTGGAAAGAGAGCAGCAGGAGAGCGAGGGCGAGTCAGAATTCTCTAGATTACTCAAGCGTAAATAGTTCCGGTAGGCGTTGGATACACGTTACATAGGCTGAATTGTAAAGTCGAAAATAACTAGTCGAGGTCAAGGTATGAGAAAAATGATTGCTTTAGCTGGCACTGTAGCGCTGGTTTTGCTCGCGGGAATTGCGACTGCGGAGATTGTCGCGGTGGGCAAGTTTCAGTTGAAAGGGCTGGCCGGGGAGAATATTGGCGAAAGATTTATTTATAAAGTGAATGGCACCATGGTTGCCGTTATACCTGGAGATTTGATTGACGGTTGTTTGGTGGATGGTTCAGGCCGTCTTAAGTGCCCCAGTAACGATGATGGTGAATTTTCCAAGCCTCTGGAATCAGTAGCGCAGCTGCAAGAGAGACTGCTGCGAAAAAACATAGAAATCGAAAAAGCTATAAGCGCTGTCAGAGATTTAGAATCTGATGTCTCCGCTTTGCAGGCTGAATTGTTAGAGAATCGAGATTTAGTAAGAGACAAATCAGTGTCCATTCGAGATCTTGAATTTCGCTTGGACAATACGCAAATGCTTTTGGATGGTTCACGATCCGATGTTGAAGAAACAAATTCCTCGGCAAAAGATCTGCACAGCACAATTATTTCCCTGCGTTCAGACAATATTGCATTGGGACGTATGCAGGATTTTTACAAGGAAGAACGGGCCAAAGATGTAACTGAAGCAAACGAGAAAGTAACTGCTTTTGATAAACTTAAGTCTCAAGTCGACGCCCAACAACAAAGAATACGAACGCTTATCGCCCAGACAAATCGCCATGAAGCAATGATGTTGGAAAAGGAACAAGTGTTGCGCGGCTTCGAGGTCGAGGTTGGTGAGCTGGAGAGCAAACTTACCGCAACTAAAGCAGTTAGTCAGCGCAATGTCTATCTAGAAGATGCGGTAGAGAAATTGAGGAATCTCGCAGAGGAACTTACGCTGGATGTAGCGGAGTATAAAAGAAGTCTTGTAGTCAAAGGCTGGAACTTATAACAGTGCGGGGAAGCCAACTTTTCACCCCTACCGGGAAAAAGTTCGCCGAAAAATTTGCTGGCTATATTCTTTTTGCATTACTGGCGGGTTGCAGCGGCGGCTCTACGCAGTACAGAAACGTAGCAAAGGACATAATGGATATTCAACTAGCAGGATCGGCGTATTTGCGAGAGTTGAAGGGTTTGCCGATATCCTTGGATCAGCTCGAGCGAGCTGGCTATTTAGAGCTGGCTGGACTCCATCAGCCATGGGGCGAATATGCCTTGTATCGAGACGACAGGCGGGTATATATATCCTTTTTGGTTCTAACGCCATTAGATGCCACTGCATTCAAGTCATATAACCCGAGGTTCACATATGACCAAGAGTCCGGTCGCGGTAGGGTTCCACTACTTTTTCAGAGTTACGATGAAACGATTTCTGGCAGAGGAGTTGACCTAAATCAGAATAACCCAGCGCACAAATTCTCAGGGCAGCCTTTACATAATAAGTTGGTAGTTACCCAGAGTAGCGGTGTTAAAGCCATTGCCCCATCTATAAACGAGAGTGTTGGCATTAGATTGGCCGGATTGGCGTTGTTGGAAACGCCATAGGTTTGATTGAGGGGTGGGGTGAATCAACCCATCAGACCCCAACCCACCGAGCTTTTTGCAGACATGCTGAGTCAAAGGTGTAAAGCGCTAGTGCGCAGGTGTCGAGTTTATAGCCATTGGGCTTTATTTAATTCTGGTAAAAAACCGAAAAGCCCGTTTTGTTGCTCGAACCTTTCGCAAGAGTTGGTGAGGACGAGGCATTAGGCCTTTGCTCGTTGACGAGATCAGAAAGGATCCGTCCAGCTTCCCGTAGCAGTGGGTCCTCCTTCACCTCTTCAATTACGTCCTTGGCTTCCTCAGTTGCTTGGATTTGGGCGCTGGCGCCCAGTTGTTGCTCAGATACATCTGCTTCGTCAGCCTTTGCCAGTGCGTTTTTAGCTTCTTCTTTTGCCTCATTTTCCGCTTTATGTAGCTCCTCCAGAGCGTCTAAAGTTTCTGCGGTTTCTTTGCCAGTAGCAATACGCAGTGCGTTCTCAAGGTCTAGGCGCCAAACATCATCTTTAGTTCTTTCTTCCTTACGCGCGTTTTCGTTAAGGGATAAAAATTTGATGGCCGACTTTTCTTGGCTGCGTTGAGTAAGCGTTCGGTAGTAGATGAAGTGCGGGTCGTTATCGGCCCGGTTATCATGCTGTTCTTGAAGCCTTGGCACTAGGTTGGTGAGCGCACCATAAGGTCTATAGTTAGCCGGCCTTATTTTGTCCCAAGGCATGGCATCGTCCAGTGTGCTCTCGCCAATGACGTCATTATCGACCAAAGCTGGAAATCGGATATCGGGTATCACTCCTTGGTGTTGCGTACTGTCGCCTGAAATTCTATAAAATTTTGCCGCAGTGAGTTTTAGTTGGCCTCGGTTAAGTGGAATGAGTGTCTGTACAGTACCTTTGCCAAAGGTTTGATTGCCAACCACAAGGGCGCGGCCATAGTCCTGTAAGGCGCCAGCAAAAATTTCTGAAGCCGATGCCGAAAGGCGGTTAACCATTACTGCCATTGGGCCATCCCAGGCCAGTTCTAGGTTGTCGTCACTTAAGATGTTGGCGCGACGCCTAGCAGATTTTACCTGCACCGTTGGGCCTGATGGAATGAACAGTCCTGTCATGGTGTCGGCTTCTTGTAGCGAACCGCCACCATTACTGCGTAAATCAATAACCAGGCCATCTATGCCCTGCGCTTTCAAAGCTTCTACAAGTCGGCGTACGTCTCTTGTGGTGCTGCGGTAGTTCGGGTCGCCTTGTTGTTGGGCGGCGAAATCTGCGTAAAAAGTGGGTATTTCAATAACGCCAATAAGGCGAGGTTGCTCTTCGCCTAATGGCTCTAGTGTTATCGTCTTTGCCTTCGCGGCTTGTTCTTCGAGTTTTATTTTATTGCGCACAATGGTGATGTTTTTGCTTTCAGCTTCTTTGCTGTCGGCGGGGATAATGCTCAAGCGCACTGTGGAATCTTTCGGTCCACGGATTAGTTCTACCACATCGTCCAAACGCCATCCTACGACATCGATAAGAGGACCTGCGATGCCTTGGCCTACAGCGGTAATTTTGTCTGCGGGTTTTAGCTCTCCGCCTTTAGCTGCCGGTCCTGCGGGAACCAAACGTACCACTTCCACATTATCGTCTTCTGTTCTTAGCACAGCGCCTATGCCTTCTAGTGAGAGGGACATATTTATGTTGAAGTTCTCCGACGTGCGTGGAGAAAAATACTCAGTATGAGGATCGTAGGTATGAGCAAAGGCGTTAATGTAGGCCTGAAACGCGTCTTCGCTTTTGTTACGCACTGTAATCTTTAACTGATTTCTATAGCGTTTTCTTAGCTGCTCGGAAATTTCGTCTACAGGCTTGTCGCTGAGTTTCATGGATAGCACTTGGGCCTTTAGGCGCCTGCGCCAGAGATCATCTTGCGCTTCTTCATCAAAAGACCAACTGGCTTCTTCGCGACTAACTAAAATTGATTCCTCTTTACTGAAGTCCAAATTTTCTAGCCCACTGTCTATCAGACCAATAAGATAATTCAGTCGTTCGACGATGCGTTGTTGGTAGCGATTAAAGATCAGAAATGCAGGGTCCAGGTCACCACTTTTTAACGCGTCATCTAAGCGAAATCTATATTTTTCAAATTCCCTTATGTCGCCTGCTATGAAGTAGTAGTGACCGGGATCTAATACCGCCAAGTATTTATCGAAAACATGCTCGGATAATTCGTCGTCTACGGTTTTGTTGAGGTAGTGATTGCGGCGTAACTGCTCGACAACAATCAGACTGGTTCGGGGGTGGATGTCTAGCGGCGACAATGTTGGAGCGCTAAGAATTTCCTCTTCGGTGTCTTTTGCCGGAATAGCATTTACCAGCCCCCCACTGTTGAACTGGCTTGGCTCTGTGATTACCGCGTCAGCCGCGAAAACGTGCGGCACTAAAGTTAGGCTAAAAATACTAATTAAAACGAGTTTTTGCGAGAAAGCGAATGTGCCTGATGAGTGCAACTGGTTACAGGGGGTGAAAATGTTACTCATAAGTTTGCAATATCCTAATTTTTTAAACTTCACACGCATTTGCTAGATGTCTCAGCGCGAAATTGCTCAGATTGAGAAGATGTTGTACCTCTGGCGGCCCATAAGTAATGTGAAATTCCGACCTGAAGTGCACATTGTGGCGTCAAAGGCGTTATCATCGTAGTGAATGTAACCCGCTGCTAACGTGGGGAGCAACCCATGGTTTAATTGAGATGAATCGAATGAATACAAGACTGGTTTTGGTGTTGGCGAGTGCCTCGTCATTATTTGTGGCCGGCTGCCAGCCTGCTGCGCAAACTGAGCAAGAAAAAAAGTTCAATCCAACTTCCGACCTTGCTAGTGCGAGCTATATTATCGGCTACACCCAAGCAAAAAACATTATTGATCAAAGCAATAGCTTAGTAGAGATGAGTGCGTTTATGCAGGGTGCAAATGACGCTGTCGCAGGGGCTGATTCCCAAGTGCCGATGGAACAACAAGAACAATATATGGCGGCCCTTTCTGAGGCCCTTCTGGCCGAAAAAAATGCCTCTGGCGACACCTTTCGTATAGAAAATTCAGCGCGGCCAGAAGTGACCACGCTAGCGTCTGGTTTACAGTATGAAGTATTGGTAGAAGGCACCGGTCCGAAACCTAGCGCAGAAGACACGGTGGTGACCCATTATCACGGCACGCTAACCGACGGTACGGTTTTTGACAGCTCGGTAGAGCGAGGTTCTCCTGCCAGCTTTCCAGTTAATCGTGTGATTCCTGGATGGACCGAAGCGCTGCAATTAATGGGCGTTGGTTCTAAGTGGCGTTTGGTTATTCCACCAGAATTAGCCTATGGCGAACGTGGTGCTGGCGGTGCGATTCCACCCAATTCCACATTGGTATTTGAAGTTGAATTACTGGAAATTGCTGCTCAGTAAGCGGCAATCTACTTATTGCCTAGTCCTGGGCTTACCGAATGGTTTTGGTAAGTCAGGGGCGAAGCAGTTTGCTAGTTTCTCGCACTATGGGCTTTGCCTCATACGGCAAATACTCCAAACAGTTACTCTTCTTCCAAATTAAGATTCAGCGAGTCTACCAACGCCGGTAATTGGCTGTAGTAGAGGCGTACGCCCTCTAGGTCTATGCTCTTCAAGTCTAGGTTGTTGAAGCTTGCTCCGCGCAAGTCAGCGCCTCGCAGTTTGCAATTCCGGGCAGAGACATTAAACAATTCGCTGTCGCTTAAATCAGCATCACTAAGGTCTGCAAAATCTAGTAGGCATTCGGTTAGCCGGTTGCTGGTCAGCTTGCAGCCAACGAGAAAAGTGTTAGATAAATTGCCGTACGAAAAGTTGCAGTCAGTCATTGTTAGCGCAGCTAAGTCCAGGTTACCTATGGGCATTTTGAAATCACCCAGTGATAAATCCGCACCTTGCATCTGACAATCTTTAAAGCATAAGTCGTAACCCAGACAATGAGTGAACAGCACCATATTTAGATCACAATGGCTAAATACCGCCTCGCGTAAGTTTGCCCAAGCAAAGCTCGCCGGCTCGTTGGGATCACTGTTGTTGAATTGGCATCGATCAAACTGACAATTAGTCAGGTTTGCTCCGCGAAATATACTCCCTGCAAATTGGCATTCGCTAAAGGAGCAGTCAGTTAAATCCTGCCCGCTGAAGTCCCGATTACGCAAATCTTGGTTTGTATAACCTTCACCAACTTGTATTTCCATTGCTTCGCCAATCTCTCGTTATCATTTGTGTCATGTGTTTTGTTGGATAATAAACCTGCCAATACACTCTATTCCTATTCACGCGATAATTGGCTTTATCTTGCGCCCAGCGGTATTAGAGGCGATGCTGTTCGCTAGGCAAGGGGGCCGCTTTGACACAATCACAATCTATTTGGCACAGTCCAGGCTTTAGGGCCTATTTAGGATCTACGGGTTTTTCCGGCATGGCCCTAGCGATGCAACAATTGCTCTTGAGTTGGATGCTCATCGGCATTTTGCAGTTGCCTGCTGATCAAGTTGGTCTGATACAAGCCATTATTGGTATACCCGGTGTGGTGTTGATGTTGATGGGTGGTGCCAGCGCAGATCGTAGTGATCCCCGGGCTATGCTGATTAAGGTGTATTTTGTTGCGCCAATTTTGCCGATATTCCTGATCTTTATGGAAATGTACCAATGGTTAGGTGTGGCCACTGTAACCCTTTGGGGTTTAGGTATGAGTGTGGTTCAGTCGTATTCTATGCCTGGCCAACAAGCAATTCTAAACCGCCTTACCAGCTCCTCTGTGCAACAGGGTGTTACGGCAGCCACGGCTATAGGATTTGTGGTTCAGGTGGTGGGTCTAATTCTAGCCGGTCAAATTGACACGTTAGGTATATCGCCGGTGCTTGGGCTGCAGGCGTTTGGGCTTGTGCTGGCGGGTCTCATGATGATGCGCATCGCGCCGGTTCAACCTGCGGTGACGCCGGATGCCAGCGCATCTTCGCTGCAGGTTATCCGCGATGGTTTGCTGGCCACTTACCGAAGCCCGATTATTTTTCATACGCTTTTGATTACTTTTAGCTCCAGCATTTTCAATGCCGGTTCTTTCATTACCGTTTTCCCATTTATTGTTAAACGTATATATGACGGTGATGCTTGGTTATTGGCGGTGCTTATGGCGGTATTTTTTGCCGGCGCAACCTTGTCGAATATTATTTTGCTGCGCTATATGCCGTTAAAAGCTCCGGGCAGACTATTTTTGATCATGCAATTATCGCGGATATTGGTGATATACCTTATGTGGATAGAGCCAGCATTCTGGGTCATGGTGGTGGCCACTATAGGCTGGGGTTTGAATATGGGCGTGACCACTAATCTGGCCCGGGCGATTGTTCAAGAGTCAGCGCCCAATGAGTATCTTGGGCGGATTATGTCGGTGTTCAGTATTGGCATGGTGGGCAGTGCCCCAATTGGCGCCATTGTGCTGGGTTGGATGATCGAGCGATTCGGTACGCTCAACGCGCTCATCCCAGCTATGGCATTGTCGCTGATATTGTTTCTATATGGCGCCTTTATGTCGCCGGTCTGGGGCTACCGCAGCGCGCAGCTCGAGGCGGATGAACCTGTTAATAAATAGCCAGCCAAAATTGCGCTTTATGCCTCTCAATGGATCTGAGACCTAGTTCAGACTGAGCTGCGATCTATTGCAGATAGGGGCGTTAAGCACTGGCGCAATGGGCCTATCCCTACTAGGCTTACGTCTAACCCTATGCCACTAGAACGCCAAAAATGACCGATCCAATTCGCGATGTTCGTCGAGAATATAAATACGCCACGCTGAGTCGAAGCGAGGTTGCAAAAGATCCTTTGGATCAATTTGTGCGTTGGATGGGGGATGCTGAAACAGCTGAGATTCAAGACGTTACGGCAATGGCTTTGGCCACATCCGACGCACTAGGACAGCCGTCGGTGCGCATTGTGTTGCTCAAAGGTTTTGATGCAACTGGCTTCAGCTGGTTTTCTGATGGCGGTAGCGAGAAGGGACAAGCATTGGCTGCCAACCCTAGGGCCGAACTACTTTTCCATTGGCGCGAGCTTGATCGGCAAATTCGTATTCGCGGCAGCGTCGCGGCATTAAGTGATGCAGCAGCAGATGCTTATTTCTATTCACGGCCTTTAGCCAGTCAGTTGGCGGCAGCCACTTCTGAACAAAGCCGGCCCGTTGAAAGCCGCGGCGAGTTAGAACAACGCTATAAAGACTTAGCTGGCCAGTATCCAGACCGGGCGCCGCGACCCCAAGCGTGGGGTGGCTTTAAGTTACAGCCTGAAGCTTATGAATTCTGGCAGGGGCGAGAGGGCCGGCTGCACGATCGCCTACAGTTTAGGCGTGATGCTGACCAGCAATGGCAGGTGCAAAGATTGCAGCCCTAAGACTGCAACTGTTTGTTCGCTTTTGCTTTTTCTTACTCTTCTTATGCTTTTACGCGAGTTAGTCCGGTAATCCCAACACCCGCTTGGCAATTATGTTCAGTTGCACTTCTTTGGTGCCGCCGGCAATGGTCAAAGATTTTTGTTTTAACCAATCTCGGGTGGCATCTATCTCGGCAGTCTTAAATCCTGTTAACGCCCAACCTATGCCTTGTGTGCCCATAGCGGCTACAAGTATCTCGTCGCCTTCTTGGGTAATCAGCGCGTTGGAAAGTTTCACTGCCGACGAAGCAAAGCCTGGTGCACTGGTGGCGGTTTCCTCAATAACGCGTTTCTGCGTTAAGCGCTGGGCGGTAAACGCGATTTGATGGTTGAGTAGGCGTCGGCGCAAACTGGCGTCTGCAAGCTGGCCATCTACCATGGGGCTGTATTGTTGTACCTGTTTTGGCAGCGGGCTGTCACTGGAGCGGCCGCCCTGAGAGCCTGAGGTATTGATGCCCGCGTGAGTGGAGCGTTCGAACTGCAATAAGCGCTTACCCACGGTCCAGCCGTTATCTACTCCGCCAATGACATCATTGGCAGGTGCTACAGCATTTTCAAAATTGGTTTCGTTAAAAGGTGAGGCGCCAGAGAGTAGCCGTACGGGGGTGACTTCTACCCCTGACTGAGACATATCTACAAGTATCAGACTTATGCCTAAATGTTGGGGCGCATCGGAGTTGGTGCGAGCGAGGACAAAAATATAATCACAGTCCATAGCGTCTGAGGTCCACACTTTGCGGCCATTAAGAATGTAATGGTCGCCCTTGAGTTCTGCCTTGCAGGACAAGCTTGCAAGGTCTGAGCCGGCTCCGGGTTCCGAATAGCCCATAGCCCAGCCGCCTTCACCACGGGCGATTCCCGGTAGCCAGCGTGCTTTTTGTTCCTCGGTGCCCATTTCTAAAATGGTTGGCCCGATATAATTTACGCCGCGCCCGGTTAACGGTGTTCTGGCATTTATACGTTTTAGTTCATCGATCAAAATTGGGTAAAGGTCTTTGTCTAACCCGGCGCCACCATATTCAACCGGCCATGTGGGCACTGTCCAACCGCGCTCAGCCATGCGCTCTAACCAGAGTTTGCTGTCTTGGTCTAGTTCGATTTTACTGCTGCCCCAAGGTATTTGCCCATCGCCACGGGCACCTAGAGGACAATTTTCTTGCAGCCATGTTCTGGTGGCGCTTCTAAATGTTTCTGCTTTATTCATATTTTACTCATTTTACTTGGCTCAGCTTATTGGCACGACTGAGGTGGTGCTTGCAGCTTACTTAATTGCACAGTGGGGCGATGCGTTTACCTACCAGCGTAAGGCAAAAATCATCCGGGCATTGCTGGGCTCGTACGGCCATGTCAGCGGCGCTAATGTCTGCAGGGTTGACGGGCTTACCGACCAACTTGCTACTGGAAACCGTTGCATCCGTGCACATGACATATTGATACAGCGCCGGTTGGCGTTGCACAATTTCTGCGTATACCGCTTCTAACAGAGCTTGTTTGTCCTCTAACGCTCGTCTGTTGTTTTCATCGCCGCCGCCTTCTGCGCGCTTTGTGAGCGTAGTGAACAGCGCATCCGAGCGATACCAATATAATCTGAAAACACCATCGTCACGCTTTAGAACCGCGCCTTCTTGGATTGGGTTGTCGCGTTGGTCAACAGAGTTCAGCCATATTTCAACAAACTCTCCACATAATTCCTTGGACCCCTGACCAAAACATTTGAGCAATCTACTACTGGTGATTGTGCGGCTCTCAGGTTTTATTTTTGCTGCATGCAGGTACATATCTTCGCAGTTTGCGTCAGGAAATTTGGCCAGACCGAATGCATGACAAGTGGGGGGGATGTCTGAGGCGCTGGCTAAAAACCAGTTATTCAATGCCTTAATGCCTTGAGTTTTGATGCGCTCACTGTCTTCGCCGCAACCACTTAGAGCAAAGATGATGCCCAGGGCGAAGAACATCCTGCCCAGCGGGCGGAGACTATTTTTTTTCACAAATTCAATTAGGCACATAGCGCTAGGATCAGGTGCAAAACGGTTTTTGGTTAGGGCCAACCCCAAGCTGTGTAGCAAACCCCGACTTTCAAGCCGGGGTGCTAGCGGGCTCTTCAACCTTTGTTGAGGAGTCATCAAGAACTACACCTAATGCTAATTAGACGCGCTCGATGATGATGGCTGGCGCCATGCCGCCACCTGTGCACATGGTGATTAAGCCTGTGTTCAGATCTCGGCGTTCTAACTCATCTAGCATCGTCGCAATGAGGATTGAACCTGTTGCAGCAATAGGGTGGCCTAGGGCCATTGCGCCGCCATTGACGTTGACTTTGGCTGGATCAAGCCCTAAATCGCGGATGAATTTCGCCGCAACTACGGAGAAGGCTTCGTTGATTTCAAACAAATCAATGTCGTCAACGGTCATGCCCACACGGGCTAGGGCTTTTCTTGCCGCGGGAACTGGTTCGTTGAGCATTAGGGTAGGATCACCGCCCACTGTGGCCATTGAGATAATGCGTGCGCGTGGCTTCCAGCCGACTTTATCCGCATACGCCTTGTTACTCAAAATCAACGCTGCTGCACCGTCTACGACACCAGAGCTATTGCCGGCGTGGTGCACGTGGTTAATGTCTAAATCTGGATACTTACGAGCCACTAGTTGGCGGAAAGTTTCGCCGCCGTTATCTACTGGCGCGTCCATGAATTGGGAGAAAACCGTAGGCAGTGCTGCCAAGGTTTCCATAGTAGTGCCAGGGCGTGGGAACTCTTCACGATCTAGCGCTAGGGTGCCGTCGTCGTTGAATACGGGAATGATACTTTTGTCGAAGTAGCCATTAGCCACAGCATGCTGTGCTCGAATTTGACTTTCAACCGCTAGGGCATCTAGTTCTTCGCGGCTGAAGCTGTCTAGTGTGGCGATCATATCCGCGCACACACCTTGGTGTGGCTGGGGGTGTAAGTCGCGCAAATGCAAGTTGCCGCCGTCTACGGTTCTGTTGCCGTATTCTGGTGTCAGGGTGGCTGTGTAGGACATCATTTCAACGCCGCCAGCAACACATAAGTCATCCATGCCGCTCATGATATTGGCCGCGGCTAAGTTCACAGAGGTAATGCCAGAACCGCAGAAGCGGTCTAAGGTAACTGCTGACGCTGAGGTATCCCAGCCAGCGTCTAAGGCGGCCATACGGCCAACGCATGAACCTTGCTTACCTACTTGAGAGCTGCAACCTACGACAACGTCGTCGATGTCAGCTGTATTTAGATTGTTGCGGCTTTGGATGCCTTCAAAGACTTTCGCCAGTAAACGGCTTGGATGGAATTCTGAGAGCGAGCCTTTACCAGCTTTGCCGATGCCTCGAGGCGTTCTTGCTGCGTCTATGATGTATGCGTGCGTCATTGTCTTTCCCCTGATTGATTTTTTTTTGATTAACTAAGTTGCGTTATTGGCCTCTAAAGTCAGCGTCTCTTTTTTCCATAAACGATGCCATGCCTTCTTTGAAATCGTCAGATTGGAACAGTGGCAGCAGCTGTAAAAATACGTGGTGAACGTGGTCATTAAATGTTTCGTTCATGCTCATGCGCATCATGCGTTTAGATGATTGCACAGCCAATGGTGCCATAGATGCAATTTGTTTGGCCATTTCTAGCGCTCGTGAACCAACTTCATTGTTGTTGACCACATGAGAGACTAAGCCCATTTCTTTGCATTCTTCTGCGACTAAAGTTTTGCCGGTAAAAATGATCTCACTGGCTTTTGACCAACCGATGAGTCTGGGCAAAATCCAAGTGCCACCAGATTCTGGTACTACGCCGCGAGCAGTGAATGCTGCCGCCAGTTTTGCTGTATCTGCCATTATTCTAATGTCGCAGCCCAATGCCATGTCCATGCCGTAACCTGCAGCCGAGCCATTGAGTGCGGCTATTGTGGGGGTGTCGATGTTATGCAATACCGTTGGCGGTGTGTTACGCAGATCAAGTGTGGTGGGACTTCTGCGCTTTTTGTCCGCTAGATTTTGGGTAATATCGCTGCCGCGTAAATCTAACCCTGCGCAAAAGAATTTTCCGCTGCCAGTGACAATGATGGCGCGCACGTCATTGTCCTGATCTGCAGCGAGCAGTAGTTCACTGAACTTATGCAGCATTGCGCCAGAAATAGTGTTCTGCTGTTCAGGGCGGTTAAAGGTAATAGTCGCAACATGATCTTCTACGCTGTACAGCATGGCGTCATCTTCGTTAACTGATGCAGTTTCGTTGTCAGTGGATGTAATGGTCATGGTTCGCTCCGTTTAATACTGATTGAATTGATTGGCAAAGACATAACGTACTTTGCGTAATTGGCTTCCTCGAGCTTTAGCTCACTATTTAGCCTTGCGTTCGGGCATTTTTTCTTCGCTGATGGCATAGCCTGCCTCAGTGGGAATGCATAAATAATTACCATCTTCGCGTTTTTCTGTCCAAGGCAATACGGGTATCACAGTGCTGCTCACCGTTTGGCTGATGGCTTCTTCAGGACTGTTCCAAGTAGCCAGCTTTTCCAAATTACGCAGGGTTGGAAAAATAATTGTGCGCTTGCCTTGCGCTTCTTCCTGCACTGCATCGGCAGGTGAAATCCAGACGGAATCTACAGACTCGTAACCGTCATGTATGGCTAGGTGATCGGCGGGCGCTAGCGCAAGGTAAAAATGGGTGTCAAAGCGCTTGGGCATCATTGGCGGTGTAATCCAATGGGCAAAATGGGTTAACTCGTCGCAGGCTAAAACAAGGTTTTGTTCCTGCAAAAAGCCGATAAGTGAAACATCTCCTTTGTTCATGGGCTCGCGAAATTCTTGCAGCGAAGCAAGTCTTTGGCCAGTGATCATGCTGTTTGAGCCTTTTTCTCGGGCCAGCAAAATGCCGCACTCTTCAAATGCTTCGCGGATGGCGCTAACCTGGGCTGCACGCATGTCTGCGTCGGTATTTGCACCTTCTAAATAGGGGATCAAATCTTCAGCAAAATCTTGCGGGTCTGCCTTGCCGCCGGGAAAGACCAATGCCCCGGAGGCAAAGTCAATTTGGTGGTTGCGTACCACCATGAAAACTTCCATGTCGCTGGCACCCTGTCTGAGTAGCAAGATAGTTGCGGCTGGTTTTACCGCGGGTGCGGTTGCGGATACGTCAGACATTTGATTCCCCTGATAAAAGAGCCAGCTAGGCTTTTGCTGATTAGGGTGCGCTAGCACCCCGGGCAAAATATGCCCTAGCTGGCATGGTTTTTTGTTTTCTAGTGCGGCGGCCAATAAACTTTACAGGTCTCTGCAAGCGAAAATTGTCGCAAATAAATTAGCACCGGCTTGTTCTTGCTAGTTATTACTAGAGGTCACCAACCCCATAGAGGTATAAAGGCGACTATTGATGTTCGCTTATGTTCGGGCCTATGGCAAACTTAGGTTTATTGCCTCCACCATGCCAGAGGGTTTACTTGCGAAGGCAATGATTCAGTGGCTTTGTGCTTTGTGGGCAGCCTGAACCTTGTTAAAAAATTGAAAAATTGCTTATGCCTCTTATCTTAACCATCCTAGTTGCACTAATTGTCATCTTTTATGTGCGCTCGAATAAGCGCGCAAAACAGCAATGGTTGACCACACTAGACCTGCCTGGGCGGTGGGTTATGCAAACCCATGATGGTTTCTTACAGCTTGAAGGTGGGCTCAGTGAGGGCAAATTTACGCTGCGAATGGAAGACGACGCGCAACAAGTGCGTGCTGGCAATTGGCATTTCTCAGGCAACTCTTTGGTTTTGTCGACTCAGACGGGTCAGCGTAGCTATAAGGTGAACTTTTTTCGTGCGGGTGTTTTGAGCCTAGAAGAGCCAGATGGCACCGCGATGTTGTATCACAAGGCGGCTAGCAATGTTGTGCCCATTGGTGGTGGCTAGTCAGTTTGAAGCTTTCGTAGTCAATAAGCGGTCGAGCAAAACCAATTAGCCAATACCGACGAATATCAGTCAATACCAACTAACTAAGGGGAAGGGTGTGAATACCTCCACCGAACAAGCTGCCGGGAAAGAGTTAATGCAGGATGTATTGCGCCGCATTTTACAAATATTACCGGTCATGCCGACTATTGATTGGACGGTAAGTACTGCGGCTGTATGGCAGCGAGGACGTTGGCAGTCGGATTTTGTTGGGTTTCCTCAAACCCAGACCCAAGCTTTGGATGATTTGTTGCATATTGATGCGCAAAAGCAGTCATTGCAGCTCAATACTGTCCAGTTTGTTGCCGGTCTCCCAGCCAATAATGCGCTGCTTTGGGGCGCCCGTGGTGCGGGTAAGTCATCGCTGATTCATGGCTTGTTACAAGAATATGCCAAAGACGGCCTGCGCTTGGTGGAACTGCGCAAAGACGAGCTGCAGGAGTTATCGGAAATAGTTGCGCGGCTCAGCACCGAGCCTTATCGATTTATTGTCTTCTGTGATGACTTGTCCTTTGAAGAAGACGATGCCTCCTACAAGATCCTCAAAAGTGCCTTGGAAGGCTCGGTATTTAAGGGCGCCGCCAATGTGATTTTTTACGCCACTTCGAATAGACGCCATCTACTGCCAGAGCGGGGCAGCGACAACAACAAAAGCGGTTTGGTTGATGGAGAGTTACATCACGGTGAAGCTGTTGAAGAAAAAATTTCATTGTCGGACAGATTCGGCTTGTGGCTGTCATTCTATCCTTTTCGCCAAGAAGCCTATTTGGATATGGCAGAAGTTTGGGTACATAGATTGGTGGCCGACTACGATCCTAGTCAAATTGATAAGGAAGAATTTCAGCGCGCAACCTTTCGTCAAGACGCGTTGCGTTGGGCGTTAGCCCGAGGCGTGCGCAGCGGTCGCACAGCGTCGCATTTTGCTAGGCACTGGGTGGGGCAAAAGCTGCTAGAAAAAAAATCAAACTAGCTTGCAAGAGACACTAACGGCTCGCTTCAGAAGCAAGCTGCTTGCATTAAATACAAGCCGCTTGGAACAGCGGCAAATTGCTTGAAAAGCCCAAACGGCGTCAATTAGAGCGCTCTGCGAAAGCGCTAGGCGGTTGAGAACGTAGGAGTTTAAAAGTAAGTAAAGTGAGCCGAAACTCCAAATCAAAAATTCTAGACCAAAAGCCCTAAACCAAAAGCCCTAAACCAAAAGCCCTAAACCGAAACCCCTAAACTAAAAATCGGTGTTAACAGCCGGCAGCAGGAATAATTAAATGAATCGCTACCTCCTTGTGCTTTTGGCCAACATAATTTTTCACAGTATTGCGCATGGCGACACCGTGGTGGTTGAAAACGGCGATGCGTTAACGGGTAAAGTGGACAGCATTGCTGGTGGTCGATTGGTTCTATCCACTACCTATGCCGGTGATGTGATCATCGACATGGCTGCGGTTCGAGCGATAGAAACGGCCGATAACTTCAACCTACGATTGTCGGGCCTGCGCGTAATTGGTCGTCTAGCGGTCATTGATGGTAATCAGGTGGTGGTTGCCAAAGAAGGCGAAATCCTTATTCAAGTCGAAAATCTACTCGTTGCAAGTCAAAGTAAGTTAGCGGTTACTTCTCTCGCGCGCGAGTGGAATTCGCGTGTGGATCTGGCATTGGCTCTGTCGTCAGGTAACTCAACGGCGGAAAGTTATAACGCCTTGGTTGAGTCAAATTATAAGCAAGGCAATACAGCACATCAGATTACCTTGCTCGTCAACACTGAAGACAGCGAAGGTCTTAAGACCAAAGATCAGTTAGATTTTGACTATGGTTTTAAACTGTTTTTATCCGATCAATGGTTTAGTGCCGCCAATGTAGAATATTTTAGTGACCCGATAAAAGATGTAGATCAGCGCATTAGTGCGGGCATTGGTGCGGGTTATCAATTTACTGATAATAGTTTTGGCGCGCTGTCTACGGAACTGGGCCTCAGTGCGGTGCAAGAGCAGCTAGCCGGCGATGGTGAGGTGAGCCCAGCGATCAGGTGGGGTGTAGATTATAATCGCTATTTCCTGGCCAAACGTATTGAGCTATTCCACCGTCAGAGTTTGCTGATTATTCCAGAAGGCGATCGTGGTCAAGTTTTGTCTAGCTCTACAGGTCTGCGTTATGCGCTAAACCATCGAATTGATACCGCTTTTCGTGTGGATCTCGACTACGAAACCGACCCCATTCTCGGAAATGAAAAAGCAGATACCACCTATACTTTGGGTTTGGGCATTCGTTTTTAAAAAAAAGGTGCCTTAATTGCCGCTTCATGCAAAATAGATACAGCGATTACTTGACGTGCGCGAGTCTGGTTCATAGAATTCGCGCCTTCTCCGGAATGCAGAAATGCGCAGTATTCGAAGAAGACCAGTCCCCATCGTCTAGAGGCCTAGGACTCCGGGTTTTCATCCCGGCAACAGGGGTTCGACTCCCCTTGGGGACGCCATATTGAGAAGCCCTCTAAGACTTATGTCTTAGAGGGCTTTTTCATTTCTGGTTGCGTATTTCTCTCCGCTCAAATGCGGCGCTTGCCCTCACTTGCGCTGGAAGTAACCTTCACTGCCGATCACTCTTCGCTACCGTTGCGAATGATTTGAATATAGCCCCGGACACCTTGGGCAAAGTTCGCCACAGATATTTTTTCATTGGTACCGTGAAAGCCGGTGAGATCTTCTGCTGCTAAAACGAAAGGATTAAAGCGGTAAGCGTCATCTGCCACCTGCCCATAATGCTTACTATCAGACCCAGCAATCATTAATCCCGGTGCTACAGCAATGTCTCCGTAAACCTCGCGCATGCTCTGAGCGATGTCCGTGTAGCCCTTAGCACGCCAGTCCGATACTGCTGAGGCATTGATACCACCTCTTGCGCGCACGCTGATAGTGTCGCTAGCGACAAGCGCAGTCACGTAATCTTCAATACTCTGCACATTATCTCTGGGGTGAATTCTAAAGTTAACGGTGGCGATGGCCTCTATTGGCAGAACATTGGTCTTCACGCTAGCCGACAACATGGTCGGTGCCGTGGTCGTGCGCAGCATGGCATTGGTGGTGGCTGATGCACTCAGTTGGCGATCAATCACTGGACCGAATAACCATTGGTTTGCAAACAGTCCGCGCATAGTGAAAGGCATATAGCGGCTTACATTGTCGAACATCACAGTGCTCAGGCCACTCAGTCCACCCGGTACCGGGTTGTCTTGCAGTTTTGTGATGGCTTCTGCCAGATCGCTGACCGCATTTTTCTGTGGCGGCATTGAGGAGTGACCGCCTGGTGCGGTGGCCACAATGTCTAAAGTGGTACTGCCTTTTTCGGCAACATTGATCGAAGCCATTAAAGTTTCTAGCCCGGGGAAAATGCCGTCGAAAACAAATGAGCCCTCGTCCAGAGACCAGGCTAACTGAACGCCTTGCTCTCTAAGTAATGCGGTTATGGCGCCAGCACCATTGCGGCCACCAATTTCTTCATCGTGACCAAAACTCAAGTAAACCGAGCGCTGAGGCTGAAAACCTTGTTCTAGTAAGTAGGTGACAGCTTGCAAGATGCCGACTACGCCACTTTTGTCATCCAGTGCGCCTCGGCCCCAGATAACGCCGTCGATTATGTTGCCTGAGAAGGGTGGCTGCTGCCATTTTGCCTCGGAGCCTGGAATGACCGGAACAACGTCGTAGTGGCCAGTGATTAAGATGGGCTTCAATGCTGCATTTGCGCCTTGCCATTTGTAGAGCATTGACTGGTTCACCAACTTAAGCTCCAAGGCTTGGTTTAGTTTCGGGTAGGTGGCGATGATCCAGTTTATTAGGTTGCTGAACTCTTGGTTTTCTTTACCTTCTGATGCTTGAAAGGAAACAGTTTTGAAGCGTATTGCCGCGGCGAGATTAGCCGCAAGCTGCGCCTCATCAAGTTGTATATTTGCCCGGGCAACGTCACTAAAAGACGGTGGCGTATGATTGAGCGTTTTAATCACAACGATTACTGCTATGCCAATGACCAATGTAACCGTGGCAAACGCTGCGGCTTTTATCATTTTTTTCAGGTTCATGTTTACCGACCTCTGTGGAATTCTCAGTTAATCTTTTTAAAAGTATCGTACCTAATGACTACATTGCGCTAAGTTGCTCAAATGCTGAAGTGCTATATTGTCTCCAATAGTTAAGTGATTGAGCAAAAATGGCTCTTAGAGAATGCAGTATTTGGAGACTATATTCTGGAGAAATGATAGTGCTCAGAAAATACAGGCTCGCAAAAATAGAGCCTTTCAAGTGGTTGAGTTTTGTTAGTGCTTACTTCCTGTGTGGAGTAATGTTTACAGGGAATTATAGGAAGAGTGGATCATGACTGAATATTTATCGGGCGGGCGAGTGGATGGCGTTGTGCCGCCTTCGGCTACAAGTTTGCCGACTCAAGAAGCTGTGCGGATCCCTTTCAAATTTCATGGCGATGGCGGAGAGTTTTTTCGTATTTGGATCGTCAATATTGTCCTGACTATTTTGACCTTAGGTATTTATTCCGCTTGGGCCAAAGTGCGTACCAAGCGTTACTTTTATGGCAACACGGAGTTAGCTGGCGACCGCTTTGATTACTTAGGTGATCCCCTAGCAATTTTGCGCGGCCGCATCATCGCTATTGTCCTTTTGTTGTTTTATCAAGGGCTGGTTTCTTTTGCGCCACCGGCTTTCGCCGGTTTAATCACCTTGCTATTTTTTGCTGCCTTACCTTGGATCATTTATCGAGCTCTAGGCTTTAATGCGCAAATGAGTAGTTGGCGGGGTATTCGATTTGGCTTTGACGGTGATTGGGTTGGCGCAGCAAAGGCCTATCTACTATGGCCGCTGTTTGGTGTTGTCACATTAGGTTTTGGTATGCCGTATGCGTGGTACAAACAAAACCAATTTTTGCTCTCCAACTATCGTTTTGGCGCATCTACGAGCACGACCACAACCGTTCCGACTGACTTTTACATGGTGGCATTGGCAGTATTTGGTTTTTCTGCAATCGGCGGTATGGCACTGTTTTCGTTATCTTCTTTACTTGGTTTTAATGGGTTTGATGCAGGTGGCGAATTTGGCTTGGGCGCGTTAGACGTGTTTGCTGGCCTACTTATTGGCTTGGGTTATTTCGTTTTTTACATCATGATTTTCGTTGTGTATCAGGCTCGGTACTTTCATACCGTTTATAATAATATTGAGATTTCTGACAATCGTTTGGGCACGAGTGTTTCAATTGCCGGTTTGGGCCGCATAGTCGTAAGCAATGCTCTTTTGCTGCTGGTAACCCTAGGTTTCTATTACCCTTGGGCGCAAGTGCGAATGACTCAATACTTGCAAGATAACCTTTGGATAGATGCCATTGATTTAGATTCTTTCGTTGCCAAGTCAGGGGCAGAGAGTAATCCTCTGGGCGAAGAAATTGGTGAAGCATTTGATCTCGGTATAGGTATATGACATTGCTTACCGGCACCTATTATGACGGTGTTAGTAGTCGTGGCTATGTGGCGACAATTGAAGTCTTGAATAACCTTCAGGCGACACTGGTCTATGACGAGCAGCGCATTCATATACAGCTGAGTAGACTAAAAATTGAACCTTCTCTGGGCGGTATGCCGCGTAAAATAACTTGGCAAGAAACCGGTTTTTTTGCTGCGGATGCCACCATTGAGTTAGACCAACTGGTTAAGAGGTTAGATAACAGGTCGATGATGGACTGGGTAGCCAGTCTAGAAAAACGTGTAGGCGTAATTATTGCCGCAACCATTGGCACGCTTATATTTATTCTTGGCTTTGGTATTTACGGCGTGCCCAAACTGGCTGAAGCTACCGCCTATATTTTACCAGAAGGCATTAGTGCACGACTTGCCTCGTCGACCCTCGAGAAGTTGGATCTGGTGCTCGATGAATCTGCGTTGTCTGCAGAACGCCAAGCTCAGTTGAGTGAATATTTTCTTGCCCGTGGAGAAGTGGAGCAGTTATTTTTTCGTCATGCTCAACGTGTGGGTGCAAACGCCTTTACCTTGAGTAAATCTACGGTGGTGTTCACCGACGACCTAGTACAACTCACGAGTGATGACGAAGAGTTATTGGCCGTGTACTTGCACGAGTTAGGTCATGCCAAGTTATTGCATGTGGAGCGCTCAATTTTGCAGAGCGTGGCATGGGCGGTGATTTTAACCATGATTACCGGAGACATAGGTGGGGTTGGCGAATTGCTGCTGGCGCTGCCGCTGACGCTTGGCCAAGCCGCGTACTCGCGGGAACATGAGCGCGAAGCGGACAAGTTTGCCATCGCCGAGCTTAAGTCTCTGGGCATATCACCCCTGAAATTGATCTCAATTTTGGATCAAATAGAAGCCAGTCACAGTTTCTCTCACGAAGATGACCTTGCAAGTTCTGTCGGCTTAGACGGCGTCGAATCCAAGAACCCTGACCTACTGAATGAGCAAGATGCGAACGCTGAAAATGCAGAGGATGCTCGGGACCTGGCGAAAAGCCAAGAAAACGAATTTGGCGAAAAAGCGGCAGAAAGCATTTTTTCGAGAAGCTTGCTCGAGTTGCTGTCTTCTCACCCAATAACAGTTGAGCGTAGGGCCTATATTCGGGCAGCGGCAGAAGACAACTAGTCGCTGAGCGCAGCGCATGTTGCCGCGGCCTCGCGTTAGCTGTTAGCGCCTTAGATTTTCTGGCGCTAGTAACCACTAAAGGGTCCCCGTAAACTGTCAGCCTGTTTAAACGTCAATGATCCGGTTTCTATATTGGGACATTGAGCTGGAGAGAGGACACGCTGTTGCGTGTTGGTAGATATAGCTAGAACAAGGGGATGAAGTTGAACAGTCGAATTAAGCCTACGCAGGTAGATGTGGTTGTGGTTGGAGCTGGTTTTTCAGGGATGTACATGTTGCATCGTTTGCGCCAACTGGGTTTGAGTGTGCAAGTGTTAGAAGCTGGCAGCGATGTAGGCGGCACTTGGTATTGGAACCGCTACCCTGGTGCACGCTGTGATGTGCCGAGCATGGAATATTCCTATAGTTTCTCTGAAGAGCTGCAACAAGAGTGGAACTGGAGCGAGATCATGGCTGCTCAGCCAGAAATTTTGCAGTACGCCAATCACGTGGCCCAGCGCTTTGATCTACGTTCAGATATTCAATTTGATACGCAAGTAGCCAGTGCCATATTTGCAGAAGATAGCAAGCGTTGGGAAGTCGGTACCCAAACAGGGGATCATTACAGTGCACGATTTTGCATTATGGCAACGGGCTGTTTGTCTGTGCCAAATACGCCAACTATTGCGGGTGCTGAAGATTTTGCTGGCCCCATTTATCACACTGGTAACTGGCCCAAAGAAGGTGTGGATTTTTCCGGGTTGTCTGTGGGTATCATTGGTACCGGTTCATCGGGTATTCAATCTATTCCGGTGATTGCAGAGCAAGCCAAGCACTTAACCGTGTTTCAGCGCACACCGAACTATACGATGCCCGCCCACAATGGACCGCTGAGTGAAGATTTTCAGATGGAGGCAAAGAAAAATTATGCTGAGATCCGTGATGAACAACGGGCCTCTCAAGTAGGCATTATTGGTTACGGTTTTGGCTTTGGTGGCGCTGAAAATGTTGAGCCAACGGACGAGATTTTGGCCACTACACAAGCCCAGCGTACGGCGTTGGTGGAAGAAGAAGGTTTCGTTGCTATTCGCCGGTTCGCCGATGTATCCATTGATCCAGAGGCCAACGAGTTGGCCTGCGATATGTATCGCCAACAAATTAAACGCGTAATCAATGACGATGCCACGGCCGAGTCGCTGATGCCACGAGACTACCCTATGGGCTGTAAACGACCAGTCATTGATACCGATTATTACGCTACTTTTAATCGCGACAATGTGACGTTGGTTGACCTGCGCAAAGGTGGCATTGAACACATTCAAGCCAACGGTGTTAAAACAGGTCAGGGCGATTTTGCATTTGATGTACTGGTTTATGCTACCGGTTTCGATGCAATGACCGGAGCGTTGGGTAAGATCGATATTCGCGGCAGAAACAATACCGCGCTGACTGAACATTGGGATGCAGGCCCCCGAACTTATTTAGGTTTACAGGCCAGCGGCTTCCCCAATCTTTTCACAATCACCGGTCCGGGTTCCCCGTCGGTGTTAAGTAATATGATTGTCTCAATTGAGCAGCATGTAGATTGGATCGGTGATTGTATTGCTTACATGGATAAGTCCGAGTTGCTCACCATAGAGCCAACATTAGACGCTGAAGATAAATGGATCGCTCATGTGAACGAAGTCGCGGAGGGCACAATGTTTACCGCTGCGTCCTGTAACTCCTGGTATTTGGGTGCGAACATTCCGGGCAAACCGCGAATATTTATGCCTTATGTAGGTGGAGTAGGAACCTATCGAGAAACCTGCGATAGAGTGGCGGCCAACGACTATGAAGGGTTTGTACTTAGCGCCTCCTAGTTATCTATATGCTCAACCTGGCGTCTATATGAATGCCAGGAAATTAGTTTGATTAATGCGCTGTTTGCTTGCTTTATTTGCACCCGAACAGGTGGGTGAGTAAGCCAGTTCGGCTGTTCCATTTTTCGTTGCAAAAAGGTGATGTTATTAAATCTAGAAACGGCTACTTGTTGGCGATCTCATCCTGGTATGCCGCTTTTGGTATGCAGTCTGTGCTGTTTGCATGGCTGGTAACTATTGTTTTACGCGAGAGCGCGGAGCGGGTTGGCTTTGCCCAGATGTCGGTGTTATTGCCGGGGCTGTTTCTGATTCTTATCGCCGGTGTTTTAGCCGACCGCGTAGGGCAGAAACGTCAGGCCATATGGTCTCAGTTGTTTGCGGCAGTTCTGCCGCTGTTGTTGATCTGCGCGCTGCTGTTCGATGCGTTATCTTATCCTGTGATGATTGTTTACGCCTTGCTAATGGGTGTAGCTCAAGCATTTTTGACCCCGGCAAGGGACGGGTTATTGAACTTAGTCGCTGGGCAAAATGTTCAGCGCATGGTCATGCTTACTAGCCTTTGTCAGTTCGGTTTTCAAATTTTAGGTTATACCTTGGCTGGCTTTGCTGACACAGTTGGTCCCATATATATTCTTAGTTTTCAGTCGGTTATCTTGCTCTTGGGTACTTGGGGGTTCTTTAAACTGGGTGAGATTGGTCGCCCGGTGGTGGTGGCAAAAAAGGATCGCGAGACAGTACTCAATGGGTTGTGGGAGGGCGCCTCCACGGTGCTGGGCAACCCAGTAATGCGGGCCGTGTTGGTTCAGAACATCGCCATGGGCTTCTTCTTTATGGGCAGTTTTATCGTTGCCTTTCCGTTAGCAATACGGGAAGTATTTGCCGGTTCCTCAGCTGACCTTGCAGCCCTCAATGCATTGAACTCGCTAGGTTTAGTACTCACCATCCTAGTGCTGTTACGGATTGGCTACGTTTCTCGTGCTGGTCGCGCTCTGATCTTAGCGCAAGGTATTGGTTCGCTGGTGTTGATGAGTGCAGGGTTTGTCTCCAATCAAATAGTTTTTACTGGTCTCGTTTTTGTGTGGGGTATTTGTGGTGGGTTGGCAATGCCTATGTCGCGGACTCTGTTACAGCAGTTGGCGCCACCCAATCAACGTGGACGGGTAATGAGCTTTTATGCATTTTCCTTTATGGGCGCGGGTCCATTTGGAGCACTGGTCAACGGCTACCTGTCAGATTTGTATGGTCCTCAACAAGCGATTATTTTTTCTGGGCTCGGTATGGTCACCGTCTTGTTGGTGGTGACCTCGTTCAGCCCACTTTGGCGCAATGTTATCGTTGCAGATGAGGTCAAAGCGTCATAACGCACAGCATAATTCGGCGTACCACTTTATAGGATATTCAAGGATGCTCAGGCGAGAGTTTTTGCGGGCTGGCGGGTTAGTTTTAAGTGCCTCGGTGGTTACTGGACTAGCAGGTTGTAGTGATGGGGCGGCCGTTCGCCCCAGTCCAGTTTTGTCCCTACAGTCCGGCCAAGTTCAGGGCCAAGTTGTTGATGGCGTGCACCGTTTTCTGGGTATTCCCTATGCCGAAACTCCTTTTGCTGAAAATCGTTTTCGCGCGCCCGCTGCAAGAGCGCCTTGGCAGGGCATTTTTCCAGCCGATAGTTATGGCTTTGCGTGTCCGCAGCTTGGGCTGGTGCAACCGGGCACTCCTAAGGTAGGCAAAGACTGCCTCAACCTTAATGTGTGGACCCCAGATCCGTCAGCAGGTGGTCTACCGGTAATGGTTTGGGCTCATGCTGGTGATCAAAGTACGGGGTCTGGCTCTTTGCCGGTTTACGATGGCAGCCACTTTGCTGTTAATGGTGTGGTGCTGGTGACCTGTAATCGACGCTTAGGCGCTGAAGGTTTTTTATATTTAGAAGAATTGATGGGTGATGGCATTGGCCCAGGTAACCTTGGCGTACTCGATCAGATCGAAGTGCTGCGCTGGGTGCAGGAAAATATCCACCAATTTGGCGGCGATGCCAATAATGTGACTTTGTTTGGGCAATCCGCTGGAGGTGCTGTAGTGCAAGCCGTAGTGGCCAGCCCAGCATCTGTAGGTCTCGTGCATAAGGTTATCCCGCAAAACGCCAGTCATGGCGCTCAGCGCCCGGAGAGTGCCAAAGAAATTGCACGCTACGTCCTGCAACGCGTCGGTGTGAAGGCTGGCGATTTAAGCGCCCTGAAGGACAAGCCGTGGGCTGATTTTGCGGGCTTGGATAACGACATAGATGTATTGGGCCTAGGCCAGCCTCAAGCCTATTTGCCCGTCCTCAGTGAAGCTATGCCAGTGCACCCAGCAGACGCCGCCCATTCTGGGTTCGGCTTACAATTAGACTACTTATTGGGAACCTGTACAGATGAACGGGCACCGTTTATGACGCTTTCCGGAAATGTAAAAAGCAGTCCATTTTTTGCTCGTGTGGAGCGAGTACTGGCCTTAACTGGCGCATCTTGGACGGACCTTGTAACGGCATACCGTAGTTTCCACCCAGACCTAGATAAAAGTGCCATAGATCAGTTCATTGTCGATGATTTAAGCTCTGGTGCAGCCAATATGCGTATTGCTGAGGGCCATGCTCTGCGCAGCTCTGGGCGTACTTATACGTTCCGTTATGATTTGATGTCTGGGTTAGGCCGTAATGCGCATGCCCTAGACCGTGTTCCTCACGGACTAGACCTAATGATGTTTAGCAACGGTAATGCTCAGACCGCTGATTTGGATTCAACGGCTATAGAGCAGACTGCTGACTTTGTGCGTCGCTCATGGGTGAACTTTGCCAAGACAGGGGACCCGAGTAGCGCAGCTTGTGCCTGGCCTGAATACGATACTGAATTCCGTCGTACGGTGGCTATCAACGAGGCGCCCAGTATTTTGCACGACCCTTTTGCATTTCAACGAAAATTGCTTGGCAAGGTTATGACCGATAACTGGCAATTGATGGGGTTATAGATACTGCTTCAGCATTGCGGGGTGTGACTAACAGTATTTTTAGCAAATACAGAGCAAGCCTGTTGATGAACTGGGCAGTTGATGTGGTGCAGGGCTGCATCAGCAATGAGTTACTGAGACGGAGTTGGAACTCAATTTCTTCTTTTTCTTCTTTTCTTCTTTTCTTCTTTTCTTCTTTTTTCCTTTTTTCCTTTTCTCCTTTTTCTTCAAAGCAAATTCCCTAAAAATAGACTGCTTGGAAATGGCTTTTAGAAGTAACTGTTAAAAATGATCTCTACAAATAAAAAGGGCCGGTTAAAAACCGGCCCTCATTGCTCGTATGTGAGGAGCAACTAAGAAGGTTGTCCCTCGAAACTTGCAATAGATACCACTGATCACCTCCTTTAGTTGTTGTTGATTGGACCTCGATTATCTCCCAAGAAATACATAATGCAAGTCGATATTTTTAGTTTTTTTGCTGATTGGAGCGGTTTTGTTGATTGTATTGAAGATAGTTTCATCTATGTGCGTGATTGGGTTTGACTCCCAGCCGTACTTCGTTAGAATTCCGCTCCTGTTTGACGCAAAGCAAACAAAGCGGGAATAGCTCAGTTGGTAGAGCACCACCTTGCCAAGGTGGAAGTCGCGAGTTCGAGTCTCGTTTCCCGCTCCAGTTTATAAGTATAAATCAAGCACTTAAAATCATCGATATCACAACCGTAAAAGGGTTCTGGTACTTCCGGTTGTGTTCCAAACTCCAATAGGTTGTGTTCGCTCCGAGACTTTCACCGGGATTTCAGGTGCTGTTCCGACCAAGCTCCAACAACTCTCTCGTTTTGTAACTTTCGCTACGGTCCTTTTCCAATAATATTTTCTAAATTACTGGCTGCCAAAACAAGCTCTGGGGCTAAGATGTGCGAAAATCTTTCTATGGGCTTCGCTGAGCGCCAGCCAGCTAATTCTCTTACCTGCCTGTCATCAGTTCCCGCCCTTCGATGCCAAGTCGCAACAGTATGCCTCAATCCATGCACTCTCGTACCCTTGGGTAACACTGCTCTTTCAACAGCGTTCCCCCAAGTTCAATTGCCCACTTCTGTAGTTGCTTCCGAGAAATACTGCATCTGCTTTAACTCTTTTCTTACATGATTCATCATCGCGGTGTAGCAGACAACATATGTGTTTTACGTTGCTCCAGAAATGGCTCGCTCAGCTCTTGGGTCTACTTGCTTCTTTTGCCTCCTGAAGAAAAGCCTTACCTCTTTATCCGATATATCGGTT
>CAJJAQ010000059.1 GCA_905182095.1 uncultured Pseudomonadales bacterium
CAATATGGAAGGCCCACCACCGCCAATCGTCATACTGCCAAATATGATTGACAGTCGAGACGAGTTTAACGAGTTACGCGCATCCTTATCTGGGGTGTCAGCATATTTCGGTAAGCCGCTATACTACTCTCCAGTATTTAGGCGCGCGTTTAGGGACGATGAAAACGACACCAGTGTGGCGACATTGCTCAAGCATGCCCAGCCCTACATTAAGTGGCTGACTAACCTGATATTGAAGGCGGAATCGCTACCCCAACCCCCGGGGCGTTTGTTCCAACTGTAGCTGTTAAGTTAAGCAGGCGACGGAAATTAGAACCTCCCTCGCCGTCTCATTCGTGTCTCCAACTGACCCTGCAACCCTGCCTCTTCAAAGCCGTGTTTAATAGTAAGCTAGGCCCACTAAAAACCCCGCTATAGATAGCGAACAAGACCAGCACTTAGCCAACTCCCCAAGGAGCAAGGGCCTAAGTAGACCGCTAAATGCAAATTCCTAAGAGGAACTGCCCAGAGCAAATCCTCACCTCGCCCCCTAGCCAAAATCTATGAACAACGCCTCAGCTGCTTGGCATATATGGCCGCCTGCCTCGAAGCCTTTTTCGCATACCCTTTAATCGCTGCGGATTTTTTCCACTTCCCTCTGGCATAGCCACTATGCCCATTGTAATAGGCAAGATAGAGGTTATAGGTATCATTTTTACGCAACCTCAGACGCTTGTTGCTACGGTCGTTGTACCAACCAATAAAGTCCAATGCGTCACCAAAATTGCTACGCTTAACAAACCGGCGACCAGTATCTTTTTTATAGTCTTTCCAAGCTTCGTCTGTTGCCTGGGCATAACCGTAGGCTGAAGAGCTTCTACCCAGTGGAATACCTAGGACACGCTTGCGCGGAGGCTTAGCGTCAGCAACAAAAGTAGATTCTCTATGTACAAAAGCGAAACCTACATGCATGGGTAAACCCCAGCGTTTACGAGCCTTTTTTGCGTCTTTGTACCACCCCTTATGCTCTTTAAGTATGTAACAAATATTGTTAGGGTCTTTAGGTTGTCCTGCTGCGCAACCTGCCAATAACACTGCGGCAAATATCACCGGGGCCAGGACTCTAGTCAGATACATCAACACCATGCTCCTTTAATAGGGTTATCAAATCGTTTTCTTTAAGTACAGTCAGTCCAAGTTGTTGGGCTTTTTCCAGCTTTGTGCCGGCACCAGGTCCCGCCACAACTTTAGTCGTCTTTGCCGATACGGAACCGGCTACCTTCGCCCCTAAAGAGGTTAAGAATGCTTTAGCTGCACTACGGGCCAAAGTTTCCAATGTCCCGGTCAACACCCAAACCTCACCGGCCAACGGCAATCCTGCAACGTCAACACTAGGCATCTCAGGCCATTGCACACCAAGCTCAATAAGTTGTTCTATGACCAACATATTGTCCATATCTTGAAAATAGTGAAACAGTGAGTCCGCAACAACAGGCCCCACATCAGCAACTACTTCTAAGTCTGCAACAACCGCTTTCCGCAAGCGTTGGAGGCTACGAAAGTGTTGGGCTAATGACAACGCCGTTGCTTCGCCAACTTCGCGAATACCTAGCGAATAAATAAATCTTGGGAAAGTTGTGTGCTTGGCTTTCGCCAAGGCCTGCAGCAAATTTTCGGCAGACTTTGCCCCCATGCGTTCTAGGCTAGTTATCTGTGCGGCATCTAATTTAAACAGATCTGCTGAGTTTTTGACTAGGTCTTCAGCCACTAACTGTTCAATAATTTTATCGCCTAAGCCGTCAATATCGAAAGCCAGCCGAGAGGCAAAATGCCGTAAACATTCTTTGCGTTGGGCCGGACAATGGTTTCTATTGGCGCTACAACGGGCAACTACTTCGCCATCTAGCCGAGTAATGGGACTTGCACACGACGGACATTGGGTAGGTAGGGAAATAGCCTGAGCATCACTGGGTCTTTGGCTCAGAATCACGCTGGCCACCTGTGGAATAACATCGCCAGCTCTACGTATCATTACCCGATCACCCACATGCAGGCCCAACCGAGCAATCTCATCCATATTATGCAACGTGGCGTTAGTTACCGTAACACCGCCTACAAATACCGGCGCAAGTCTTGCTACTGGAGTAATGGCCCCTGTTCTGCCGACCTGAAATTCTACGTTCAACAATTGACTTGTGGCTTCTTCAGCTGGGTATTTATAGGCGATAGCCCAGCGCGGTTTGCGCGTTACGGCGCCCAGAAGGGTTTGCTGCTCCAGCGCATTAACCTTCACCACAACACCGTCAATCTCGTAGCCTAAGCTGCTACGTTGCTCCAATATATTCGCAATATAGCTCATGCAGCCTTTACTATCGGCGACCACTTCGACCAAGGGGTTAATACGAAAACCCCAGCCTTGGAGAGCGTCTAAGACTTCCTTTTGGCTCTTTGGCGCCCAATCACCCTCCGTCCAGCCCAAGCTATAACAAAACATAGTCAAGGGCCTACTCGCTGTAATCTTTGAGTTCAATTGGCGCAAACTACCAGCGGCGCCATTACGCGGGTTAATCAGCGGCTTCGCGCCCTTCGCGAGGGCGCGTTCGTTGAACGCATCAAAGTCGGCCAAAGGGATATAAATTTCTCCCCGCACTTCAAACCTATGAGGATAATCATCGCCAATCAAACTTAAGGGAATAGCGCCAATTGTGCGCACGTTGGCAAGAATATTCTCGCCTATCTGGCCATCGCCTCGGGTTGCCGCTTGGACAAGAACCCCATTTTCATAAATTAGTGCTACTGCAACGCCATCAATTTTCGGCTCACAGGTATAAGTGATTTGTGTTTGGGCAGCCAAACGGCCTTGGCAACGCTTAACCCAGTCATCTATGTCCTGAGCAGAGGTAGATTTATCCAGCGACAACATAGGTAATACATGGGGCACTTTAGCGAATTCAGACAGGGGCGTAGCCCCCACTCGTTGGGTGGGAGAATCATCGCTATGCAGTTCTGGGTGAGCTTGCTCTAACGATTGTAATTGATCAAAAAGCGCATCGAACTCGGCATCTGCTATTTCAGGGTCATCGAGAACGTGATATCGGTGCAGATGATGGTTCAAACTGCTGCGCAGTGATTCCACCTGACGCAAAATTTCCTCACTAACGGTCACCAGTGGACTATTGTTGCGGGCGCTGAGTTAGCTGCATGCGCGCATAATCAGCCAACCGCTGACGCATATGTTCAACGGTTTGGCCTGTGAGGGTATTCATTTGATCATCTTTCACATCACCACCAAGGGCTGCGGCAACAGTTCGCGCAGACAACAACATATCCTCTAAAGTCTCAAACGCGTCGCCAGGAACAGGCAATTGCAAGAAAAAGGTGATTCCCGGCGTTGTCAGCGCTTGCATGTCTGCAAGATCAAAAGTACCTGGCTCTAGTGCATTTGCCACACTGAACAAGTGCTCATCGGTAGCTGAATCAATACGATGAAATATACTCATATTGCCAAATTTCAAACCCTGGCCGCGTAACGCATCGACCAATTCTGGGCCCGCAAAAACTTTACCGCTCTTGGCCAAAACGCCAAGTATAATCAATTCATCGGGAGAATTCGGCGCAGCCCTTGCGTCCACCTCATCTTTCACCGTTTGCTGCTTCGATGCTGCCTTAGTTTGTCTTGAGTTGGATTTTGGCCGCACTTCACTGGTTAGAGAATTTTCTGTAGCTGACGCAGGTACATTAGAAGTGAGCGCTGCTATATCCTGATCTAAAGGAAGACTGCCTTGAGCAGGTTGTGGCGTATCATCCAGCATGGGTTCAACAGCCGCATCTGGATTGGTTATTCGTGCACCGCCACTGGGGAATTCGCCTTTTGACAAATCCTTTGCCGGAACATTGTCAGCTAGGGTACTAGGCTGAATATCCATGGTGATATCGTTTTGCTTTGTCTTCCATGCCACCCATAGGCCGTGGCCCACTACAGCAACAAAGAAAAATCCGCCCACCACAAGGATTAAGTCTTTTATATCCACATTAAGCCCCCTTCAATACTCATTCATCAGTTTCGCATATGTATTGGTTGAAAGCGGTCAACTGCAACATCGTGACAGCTAATTTTTCTGCAACCCTAAAACTCATTGTTAACTTGCTCGGTCAACCGCTCGCAGCTTAGAACTAACAGACTCTAAGCAATAGCCAGTGCAGCAGCGGCTTCTATATCTACGGAAACCAAGCGCGACACACCTGGCTCTTGCATAGTCACACCCATTAAATAGTCTGCCATTTCCATAGTGATCTTGTTATGAGTAATAACCAAAAATTGTACGCTCTCTGACATTTCTTTAATTAATGCAGCGAAACGCGTCACATTCATGTCATCTAGCGGCGCATCAACCTCATCCAGCAAACATACTGGACTTGGGTTTAGATGAAATATTGCAAAGATCAGCGCAACCGCTGTCATGGCTTTTTCACCGCCAGACAAAAGTTGAATGCTGGCGTTACGTTTACCTGGAGGTCGCGCCATCAATGCCACACCGGTATCGAGCATATCATCGCCGGTCAATTCCAGGTATGCATGGCCGCCACCAAAGACTTTAGGAAACAATTCGCCAAAACGTGTATTCACCGCATCAAACGTGTCTTTGAAGCGGGTACGCGTTTCACGGTCGATTTTTTGCATAACCTCTAGCAACGTATCCAGTGCCAATTCGAGATCTTCAGCTTGAGCATCTAAGTAATTCTTACGTTCTGACTCTTGGTCGAACTCTTCAATAGCTGCTAGGTTGATCGCGCCCAAACGTTGAATACGCCGTGACATACGCTCTAGCTCTTCAACCCAAGCTGGCTCGTTGGCCTCTTCTGGCATATGTTCTTGCACCGCTGCCAGCTCGTGACCGGTAGTACCTAACTGCTCGAGGATATTAGCTTCCTGCACCGCCATGCCCTGGCGTTCAACACGTTGGGATTCCAAGCTGCTGCGCAACTCGCCAACCCGCTCTTCCCATTGACTACGCTGTATCTCACTTTGTTTTATTTCTTCGTCTATAGCATCCAATGTCGCGCGAATTGCGGCCAACTCTGCTTCGACACTAGCGCGACTTTCTAAGCGCGTTTTTAGGTCTTGCTCTAACTCAGGAAGAGGCTTACGACTTGTCTCAATACCGCCACTGATACCTTGTACGCGCTCTAATAATTCGCTCTGCTGGCTCAACATTCTATCTCTGCCGGTAATACTTACCGTCAACTGGGATTGCACTGATTCTAGTTGCACATTCAACTCATGAAATTTCTCACGGCTGGAGCGCGCTAAGTCTCGACTAGACTGCAATGATCGCATCAAAGTTTCGCGCTCATCTGAAAGCAGTTTTTTCTCTTGCGCTTGGGTCTCTTGCAGTTCTTGAGCCTCGGCCAAACCTTGGCGCGAGGTTTCTAATCGACGCCGCTCTTGGGCCAACTGCAGGGCAACTTCTTCCCCTTCTTTGAGCAATTGCTGGTGGCGCACTTTCGCTTCTTCAAGCTTCGCTCGAGTAACACCGTGATCGGTACGACGAACGCTTAAGCTTTTGTTCAGGTTATTCGACTCACGCTGTAATTCTTCGCGCTGGGCTTCTAAGCCAGCTAATTGATCACGAATACTTTGTACAGCCTGTTGCTGTTGCGCGAGGATTTTCTCGGCTTCTTCCACCTGCATGGCTAAAGTTTCTAGCGCTTGGCCGCGCTCAATAATGCCTGCAGTTTGGTCTTGGTCATGCAGAATACGCATCCAATCTATGCCAACCCAAAAACCTTCGCGGGTGATAATACTCTGGCCCTCGCGCAAATTTCTTCGGCCGGCTAATGCAACCTCGGCAGAATCAGCGGCAAATACTCCATGCAACAATGAACCCGCCGCTAAAGACTCCGAGCGCAACAAAGAACTTACAGTAGGCAGTCCCAGCTGTTCATTACGAGCGTCAGTGGCGTGATATGTTTGGCCCTCTACTAAGGCTAAATCGCCTTCTTTTAAATGCGCCAACGATGCGGCGTAGTCGTCCAAACTTTCTACTCTTAGGGCTTGCATAAAGCGCCCTAAAACAGCTTCTATGGCCCGTTCCCAACCAGGCACAACAGCTAGGTTTTCGCCCAAACGGTTGGCGCTGGCCAAACCATTTTCATCAATCCAAGCCTCAGCCTCTTGGACATTCTGTCCCAAAGCGGCTTCTTGCACAGCTTGCAGACTGGCCTGCTGGGAGCGCAATTGTTGTACTTCATTACGTGAGGTTTCAAGAACCTTTTCACGCCGACCTATTTCTTCGCGATTCGCCGACAAACCTTGCAGACACTCGGAAATTCTCTGGTCTAAACCTTTGCTTTCGCCTTCTAAATCATTGATTTCTAGCGCCATTTGCTCGACTAATTGGCCGCCTTCTTGTTGCGGCTGATCTGTCGACATTTGCGCCAGTTCTTGCGCTCGCGCATCAAGGCGCTGAATCAGTTGCTCAAGATACTCTACCCGGGATTTTTGCACCTCGGCTTCGCGATCATTAATACCGGCTTCGGCGTTAAAGGTATCCCAGCGTTGTTGCCAGTGGCTGTTTTTATCTTCCACTTCTTTCAAGGCTTGTTGTACCGAAGCGTCCGCTGCAGAAAGTTCAGCAACCCTAGGCTGCAACTCGGCAATGCGCGTTTGCATGGATTGAATCTGGCCTTCGTCAGTGGCAACTTGTTGATTGGCCTCAGTCTGCCGCTGGGTAACATTAACTAATTCTAATTCTAGTTGTTTAACCCGCTGCTGGTTAAATTGCAGCGTCTCTTCAATGCGCGCTATTTCTTCACCTAATTGGTAAAAGCGTTCTTGAATGCCGTTGAATTTGTCAGTTTGGTTAGAAAAATTTTGCCGTTTCAACTCGATGGAGGCTTCAACCTTGCGCTGTTCTGCAATGGCTTTTTCCAGCTCAATTTCTAACTCTACAATGTGCTTTTCCCGCGCACTCAAGCTTTCCTTTAACGCGCTATGGCGCAATGCATAAAGCTGGGCGTTGAGCAAAGATTCTTCGGTTTTTAGGGTTCGGTAGCGCTCAGCTGCCTGAGCCTGGCGCTGTAGCCTATCCAACTGCCGGCCCAATTCTTCACGGATATCATTGATCCGTTCTAAATTTTCTCGGGTATGACGGATACGCGTTTCTGTTTCTTTGCGGCGCTCTTTATATTTGGAAATTCCGGCAGCTTCTTCTAAATAAACCCGCAACTCCTCCGGCTTGGCTTCAACCAGCTGAGAAATCATGCCTTGTTCAATAATGGAGTAACTACGTGGGCCAAAACCGGTCCCCAAGAAGACATCCTGAATATCCCGGCGACGGCATTTGCTGCCATTTAAACGGTAATTGGACTGGCCGTCACGACTGACTTCTCGACGAATGGCGATATCAGCGTACGCGGCATATTCACCACCAATGCGCCCATCAGAATTATCAAAGAGCAGCTCAATGCTGGCCGCAGAATTTGGCTTACGAGTGTTCGAGCCGCTGAAGATCACATCAGTAATGCTTTCACCACGCAGTTGCTTAGCTGAGCTTTCACCCATAACCCAACGCACCGCATCGATAATATTAGATTTACCGCAGCCATTTGGTCCGACTATCGCACAGCGGTTGCCTGGTAGCACCACTGTTGTCGCGTCGACAAAAGACTTAAAACCAGCCAGTTTGATCTGCTTGAGTCTCATATTTGAATCGTTAACCTTAACTGCGTGGACAGAGCCAAAATTGCTCTCGGACTGCTTGAATAAAAAACCTATTTGCCACCTTTTTGCCACCTATAGGGCAGGATCTCAACAAAATCCCCTGCCCGCCCGCAAGCTTAATGGATCTGCCCGCTTTTCGTAATACTTTTGTGCCCCTCTTCTGCCCTCAAACATGACAAGAGTCGCTCAACTTTGACTAGCTTCTTAATCTGCAACCGCCCCCGGAACCAATAGTGCCTGGACGGGGCCTTGGATTGAGCCCTGGCTACCGTTCTTAACCAAATCCTTGCCAGTGAAAGGCTGTGAACGCCAAACCCAATCGCCTTCCTGAGCTTGGGCAATGCCGCTGGCACTCAGTCTGACCATAATCTCAAAATCTCCGGCTGTGGAGAGTTTGCGGGCATCACTCATACTGACCAAATCATCGATACGCACAGAAAAAGGTAATAGCGCCGCGGGTCTGCGCACCGCCGCATAGGGCATGCCACCGCCAATCGGACGTGCAACAACAAAAACTGTCGCCGTCTTATCCACTTCAGCACTGGCAGACACCTCAACACTGAGTCCGGGTAGTTGCGGTGACAGCGTCTGTCTAAGTTTGCCAATGGCCTGAATAGTCGCCACTTGGCGGCGTGGATCACGTAAGCCAGACAATGACTGATTCAATAACTTAATGGCAGTGGCTGATTCGCCCTCACTGATGGCGGCTATGGCTAGAATTTCTAACACACTGTCATTGCTCGGGTCGACTTTGAGAATTTCTTCCGCAAGACGCCTACTGGTTGCATCTAGCACACCCTTGTTTGCCAAGTAGCGTGATTGCAGCCAGTAAAACTTAACGCTGACATCGTTGGCAACCAACGCATTGGTATTTGCGAAAGCCTCCGCTGCTTCGTCAAAGTTGCTAAGCTTTAATTGGCTGTGGGCGAATAAATACCAGCTTTTGGCGTCGTCTGGGTTGTCTGCCAACCAGCTTGCTAAACGCCCTTGCCAGCTCAAAATATCCGCCTCATTAGCCTCCGCTGAAAGTTCCAATACTGCTTCGGCGCCACGAATTTCAGGTAACCCGTATTCGCCTAGATTGCTATAAATGAAAGCGGACAAAAGCACTAAAACCAGCCCTGCTATCGACAAAAATTTACGCCCAAGGGCTTGGGCCGGAATAGAACTATCTGCGCCTACCTCCTGCACGCTGGCCTGCGGAGTCTCAGCTAAAAGTACCGCGCCCAACTCGGCCTTTATTTCGTCGCGAACTTGCTGGTCCGCTGCATCGTCCTCTAGTTCGGCTAAACGACTGCGATACCAGCGGCCACTTGAGTCTCCTCTAGTGGGCGTAGAGTGGGCAGACGAGCGCATAAAAATCGGCAGCACAAGAAAGGCTAGTGCAACTAAAGCCAGGACAACAAAACCCAACATTACTTCTCCTCTATTAGGGCCGCTATACGCCCGCGATCCGTCTCAGAAAGTTGCACTGGCGACTGTTTGCGAGCACGACCAAGCAACCTTGCTAAAATAGCCAAGGCCAATATTCCAAGGCCGATTGGGGTCAGCCAGATGTACCATGTTTGTGCAGAAAATGGTGGATCGTAGAGGACAAAGTCGCCATAACGCTCGCGCAAGTAGTCGCTAATTTGCTGATTAGAATAACCTTCGTCCACCTGTAAACGATAAACTGTTCGACGCAAATCTTTGGCAATGGGCGCGTCGCTACCGGCCAAATTTGTATTCAGACATTTAGGGCATCGAAACTCTTCGATAAGGCCTTTATAGCGCCGTTCTTCAGCCTCATCTGCGAACGGGTATATATCAATCTGGGACTCAGCATGGGCAGCTACAGTACCCAGCGTGAGCAAGCAGACGAAAATCCCAGCGACGCATTTAGCAAAAGGTTTGCGCGGCAAATTATCCATCAGCGCTCCCAGCCGATTGCCCGCGCACTTCAATCTTTAACGCCTGGAACCTAGGCAAAAGTTCGTTTACCCAAATACGCGAATTAATATCGCCTACCCGCTTATACACAACCTCACCAGCGGCATTGAGCAAAAAAGTTTCCGGCGCACCATACACACCCAGCTCAATACCCAATGAGCCATCGCGATCATCAAGGACATAGTCGTAGGGGTCGCCGTATTGTTCCAGCCACTGTAGTGCACGCTGAGGAATGTCCTTGTAATCAATACCCACCATAAGCACATTGGTTTCGGCGGCAATACGCATCAGTTGCTCATGCTCACTCTTGCAGGTTGGACACCAAGTGGCCCAAACATTGACCAGCACTGGGCGCCCAAGCAAATCTGCCTTGGTGATTTTAACTTCCGGCTGGAGTAACGATGTGGCCGAGAATTCGGGAAAAGGCTTGTTCAAGAGCGCCGAAGGTAACTGATCTCGCGCATCCAAGCTGAAGCCCACATAACCCAATGCCAAAATAGAAATGAAAATACCCAATGGCACAAAAAGACTCGCTCGACTCATGTTTGTGTCAATGCCTCGGCCGCCGTTTTTGTGCTTTTAGCGTCACGCACGCGCAGGCTTGTATAGCGACGATCAAAAATCGCCACAAAGCCGCCGAAAGCCATGAGCAGCGCACCCAGCCATACCCAACGCACCAACGGTTTGTAATGCAAACGGACAGCCCATGCGCCATTTGTCAGCGGCTCGCCAAGAGAAATATAGGTATCTGCCAACACCCCAGCCTGAATACCTGCTTCAGTCATGACATTATTGCCAGCAAAATAACGACGCTTTTCAGCACGCAATTCGTAACTCCCAGAGGACTCCGGTTCAACTAAGAAAACACCCTGTTGAGCTGAGTAGTTTGGTCCTTGAACCTCCACCACGCCTAAAAATGTCACCTGCTGCTGCGCCAACATCACAGAATCTTGTGGCGCCATACGCACATCAGACTCTTCTGACTGAGTTGCAGTAATGGCAATACCAATTATGCATACAGAAAACCCTAAGTGCGCCAACGTCATGCCAATGTAGGCCATTGGTAGGGTTGTGCCCTTACGCAGTCGTTTGAAAAGATCGACACCGTGGCTGAGCACTACCCAAGTACCTAAGCCAACAGCAGCGGCAACAACCACAGAGGTTGGATCTAATACAAACCAAATAAATACCGTGAACACCGTCGCCACCAGCAAACTAAACACCGCCGGGCGCAGGGCCTCAACACGGGTACGCTTCCAATTGAGTAACGGCAAAATCGCCAATGCAATGGCTAGGACTAAGCCTAATGGGACAAAGAACTTATTGAAAAACGGTGTCCCTATAGAAATACGCCCGCCAGTAATCGCCTCATAGCCAATTGGTGCCATAGTGCCCCAAAGCACCACCGCTAGCGCGACAATCAAGATCAAATTGTTAATGAGCATAAAGAATTCCCTGCTCAAAAAGTTATAGGCCACTTGAGTAGAATTTTGCCCAGCACGCAGAGCATAGAGAGTCAATGAACCGCCGACGACCAAGGCCAAAAATATCAAAATATACATGCCGCGCTCAGGATCAACCGCGAAGGAGTGCACGGAGGTCAAAACCCCGGATCGCACAATAAATGCGCCCAACAGTGAAAAAGAAAAACCTGTGATAGCCAAGAGCAACGTCCAACTCTTAAACGTACCGCGTTTTTCCGTCACTGAAAGCGAGTGCACCAAAGCTGTCGCTGCCAACCACGGCATAAAGGAAGCATTTTCTACCGGATCCCAGAACCACCACCCGCCCCAACCTAATTCATAATAGGCCCACCAACTGCCTAAAGTAATTCCTGCGGTGAGAAAGGCCCAGGCCATATTGGTCCAAGTACGCGACCAACGCGCCCATGCTGAGTCCACTTGCTCTTCAAGCAATCCTGCCACTGCAAAGGCAAAGGGCACGGCTAAACCTACATAGCCCATGTACAACAGTGGTGGATGCACAATCAAACCAAAATCCTGAAGCAATGGATTCAAATCTGCGCCATCTATGGGCGTCATAGGAATCAAACGGATAAAGGGATTACTGGTAAACAACGAAAAGCAAATAAAGCCCAAATTAAGCAGGGCCATAATACCCAGCACTTTCGTAAAGAAACTGGTTGGGTATTGGTGTCCACGCAGCGTTAGCGCAAGCATCCAACCGCTCATGATGAGAATCCAAAGCAAGAATGAGCCTTCGTGACCGCCCCAGGTCGCACTTACTTTGTAGTACCAAGGCATCAACGAGTTAGAATTATTCGCCACGTAAGCCACTGAAAAATCGTCGGTGGCGAAAGACCAAACCAACGCACTAAATGACAGCAACGCCAACGCAAATTGGCCCACAGTCATGGAAACAACACTGCGCTGCAACATTGAATTACGCGTGTTGGAGAGACCTATCACTGCGGCAAAAAGGCTCAAGGAACCGGCTAATACGAGGCTAAAATGGCCTAATTCTGGAATCAAAGTGAGTCACCTTTTGCGGCTCTGGGGTCTATTGATGGCAGCGCCTTATAAGCCTGTGATTGAGTACCCATCTCAATATCCAACAGCTCTGGCGGCATGTAGTTTTCATCATGTTTTGCCAACACTTCTTCGGCTTGAAAAACACCTTGGGCATCCATTGTGCCTTCCACCAAGATACCTTGCCCCTCGCGAAACAGGTCTGGCAGAATGCCGGAAAAGGCCACATCAAAAATGGCGCCCTGATGATCGGTCAACTGAAACTCCACCGCCAGTGACGTATCACTGCGCATCACGCTACCTTCTAACACCATGCCGCCGGCTCTGACCTTTTGATCTGGCGGAATTTTTCCGGCGACAACGTCCGCCGGTGGGTAGAACATGTTCATGTTTTCACCAGAGACCAAAATCAATAACCCAGTGACACCCGCTGATACCACTAATAGAAAGACTGTTAAATACAGGCGTTGTTTACGTTTAGGATTCATTCTTAGGCTCCACTTGGCGACTCAAAATTGCCCAGCGAATACTTTCTTCGCCACTACGCGCCATACTACGGGTGATAAAAAAGGCACTTAGCAACACTAACAATGTGGAGCCATAAGCCACCCACACATACAGTCCGTGGTTGCCCATCTGAAGAAATTCAGCAAACGAATCGAAATACATTTTCAGCCTTTTCCATGATCGGTGGTAGAAGTTTGCGGCGTGCCATCTACAGCATTTTTATTGAGCATCAACTCAGCCACCCAGCGACTTGAAGACTCCCGGGTCAACACCTCTAGGCGCATACGCGACAAAACATGATGTCCAGCAAAACAATAAAAGCCCAACACCATAACGAGTAGTGGCAGCCACATTTCAGCCGGCATAGCAGGCTTTTCAGTCAAAGAGAAGGAGGCTGACTGGTGCAAGGTATTCCACCACTCAACAGAATATTTGATGATGGGAATGTTCACCGTACCAACCAAGCTAACCAAGGCACTAGCCCGAGCACGCAGATCTGCGTCAGGAATCGCCTCGCGTAATGCGTAAATACCAACGTAGAGAAACAGCAGTACAAGGGTGGAGACAGTTCGCCCGTCCCATTCCCACCAACTGCCCCAGGTCGGCTTGCCCCACACGCCACCGGTAAACAGGGCCAATGCGGTTAACACCATACCCAGCGGCAAACAAGCGGCAATGGCTACATCGGTCAATTTCATGCGCCAAACTAGGCCAATAAATCCTGCCACGCCCATGCCTATGTATAGGCTCTGCGCCAACATAGCCGCCGGCACGTGGACATACATAATACGGAAACTATTACCCTGCTGGTAATCTGCAGGAGCAAAAGCCAAGGCCCAAACAAAGCCCGTTACCAACAACAACAACGCGCTGCCACCAAAGAACGTCACCCAGTTTGTGGTGATCTGATAAAACCACCGAGGGGAGCCTAGTTTGTGCCAATACTCTTTGAGCTTCTGCTTTAGCTTCACGCTAACGGTGCCTCTGATTGATATGGGTAAAAATTTAATTTGGAAATGTTGGCTACAGACAAACTACTGCATCTCAACGCTGATTCTTAAACCAGCTAACGCTGCAAAGGGTGACACTATAAGTGCAACTAGGGTAATTAGCGCCAGCCAATAGGCCTGAGCGGTATAGTTTAATCCGGCACCGGCGGCGTTGACTATATCTGTACCAAAAATAAGTACCGGCAAAAAAAGTGGCAATACCAACAGGGCCAAGATTATGCCGCCACGACTAAAACCCACCGTAATTCCGGCACCAATGCTACCCAGCAGACTGAGCGCCGGCGTACCTAAAAGCAGCGCCAGCATGGTGCCTGGCACCGCAGACCAAGACAGCCCTAATAATGGTCCAATAACTGGGGTTGCGATAACTATAACCAAGCCCGTACCCAGCCATTGCACGAATATTCTGATCAACACCGCTACAAATGGTACGTCCGCCATAATCAGCGACTGCTCTAAGGTGCCGCTGTCATAATCTCGGCGAAACATAGCATCTAAAGACAGTAACTGAGTGAATAAAACCAACACCCAAAGAATGCCCGAGGCTTGTTGTGACGGCTCCGCCACCAATTGTGGTGCCGCAATAGCAAACAACAGCGTACTCAAAAGCAAAAACGCCATAGGATTCACAATACTGGCGCGAGCGCGCAGCAGTATTTTCCACTCTCGCAGCAATAGTGCGCCTACCAAGAGGCCTGCTCCGGTGGCGGTCGTAAGTTCAAAACAGTCTTCAGCGGCACGCTCAAATCCGTGTGAGTGGCGCACACAACACTACCCCCAGACTGACAATGTTCAGCGATGATCTCATTAAGCCATGCCTGCGCGTGCGTATCTAATGCAGTCAGCGGTTCATCCAAAAGCCACAACCTGCGGCCACTGAGAACCCAGCGAATCATGGCTACCCGACGTTGCTGGCCTGCTGACAACTTGCCACAGGGCGTATGGGCCAAAGCTAAAATGCCCAACCTTGCAGCCAACGCCAGCGCCTTGGTTTGATCGAAGACGCAACTTTCAAGCCCCGCAAACCAAGCTAGGTTTTCCAGCGGGGTCAATAATTCATCCAACCCTAAACGGTGGCCTTGATAAACTGCGGGCGGACTCTGAAAAGTGCCCTGATATTGGCTATGCAAGCCGGCCAATGTTCTCAACAAGGTAGATTTACCAGCGCCATTAGCGCCTAAAAGCTCCACACAGGTGCCTGCTGGCGCAGTCAAATTTAGCTCGGCAAACAGCGCTCTGCCATCGCGCTGACAGGCTAAAGAATCGAATTGCAGAGTAAGGGCATCGGTCACGGTATCAATCTGTATAGGCGCAATGGGGCAGAAGGCATTCTACCCCATATCATCAAGCTAGAGGCGCTAAACTGGCCCAGTGTTGATGACTTGAAAAAATTGTCTTTAATCCAAAATATATCGCGCACCGAGATAAAATTGTCGTGGCAATGCAGGGAAATAACGGTAGTTGCCGAAAGCAAAATCAGCACGATCAGCATAGCGCTCGTCGAGCAAATTCATTACACGCAAGGAAATTTCTGCTTTTTCAGTAGCCTGCCACTGCACACGCCAATTCAAGACAAAATGCCCATCGTATTTGGCAGTATTTGCAGCATTGACGTAATGAGAACCGACACCACTTAGTTCCAACTCTTGCTCAGCACTCTCACCCAACTTAGAGCTCCAACGCACCTGGCCTAACCAACGCGGGGCAGAATCAAGGAAGTTGCCATCGGAGATTTGTTCACGGCCATCAGCGGCACGATCAAAGTCGTATTTGTGTTCGGCATAACTGGTTACCAGATCGAATCTATGCGCACCAACGCTTACATTGCCCGAGAACTCAACTCCCACAGAACGGGTACGTCCATCGCTGACGTTAAAAGCTTCAGAGTCACGCAATATAAAGTTACGAGTTTTCTCAGCGAATGCGGCAACACTCAAGTTGTCATTTTTATAGCCCACTTCCAGAGCATTTAGACGTTCGCTATTTAAATCAGCAATGCTTTGGCCGCCGCGCAATCTATATAACTCAGTCACCTGAGGGGGACGAAAACCTGTGCTAAACGTCGCGTAAACCAATGAAGCGTCGCTTAAATCTCGCTCAACACCAAGGCGTGCACCGACGTTACTGAAATCATCTTCTCGGTTGGCAGGACGCGTATATAAGCAACCGCCTCGACTACAAGATGTACCGTCGTCACGGGTGTTACCGGTGATGTGATTATTCGTGTAATCGTAATTTAAATACTCAAGACGCAAACTGTTAATGAGCCGTAAATCATCGGATAAGCTGTGTACTAGGTCATAAAAGCCAGCGATCAGTTGACTGTCTACATCGTAGTCGTAATGCAAACCAGCGGGGCGTGTTGCCACTAAGAAGTCACTGCCTGTGGTTGGCGAAGCTTGGAACTCTCTCAACCCACCTGACATAAATTCAATCTGACCACCTAAATGAAGTTGCGTATTCGACCGGCTGAGATCGTAATCGACAATCAATCCGCCACTAGTTTGATCGTTATTTTCTAACGGCTGACCAGGCAAGAAGTGCTGCAAAAATTCCATTTTGGAACGGCGTAAATAAGGCTTCAGGGTCCAAGCATCTTTGCGCAGTTCAGAGTTAATACGCCCAGACCAAGCATCTCTATAAGCTTCAGGGTTAGGGTTTGATTTACGTAATACCGAGTCGTCATAAGATTCAAAACCACCCACATAGCCGGCAGTTTCCTGATTCAACAAAGTCATGGTTGCTTGGTTCTTAACCGACCAACCAGCCCAATCTGTTAGGTGACTCAGATGTAATTTTTGTTGGCCATAACCAGAATCTGCTCGATAACCACCTGAACTGGCAGAAACCAAAGCAATGCCGAACTGATGCCCACCTACTTGAGTGCCGGCTTGTAAGTTCACCCGGTGAAAATCATGCGGACCCACTTCAACGCCAATGGCGTTTTCGGTTGGCACTGGGGTGATTACATTCACTGCACCATGCAGCGCGTTACCACCCAAGACTGCACTTGCGGGTCCGCGCCATACTTCAATCGCTGAAGCCTGCTCGGTGTTTAATTCGAACAAGTTATTAATATTACAAAAACCATGGGGACGCAGTGGAATACCATCTTCTAGAAAAGCGAATTCACCGCATGCACCGGAACCGGTATAGATCGCAGAACGAATAGCGGTAAGGTGCTCTTGTCCAGAACCCTTATTAACCCAAACGCCAGCAACTCTATTCAGCAAATCGCTAGGATGGGTTGCCGCAACTTTTTTAATTTCATCCCCACCCAAGACACTGATACTACCGCTGGTGCCGAGGCGAGCTTGGATCGATCCACCACTGGTGACGATAACTTCTTCTATCGCTGCATTGGATACCTGAGCATCAACCGCATCTGCATAAACCCCAAAGGAGTTAAGCGTTACTGCGCCGAATAAGGCGAGAGCGGGAAAGTTTGGGATTCGTTTACTATTACCAGACATACAACTGTTTCCTGAGGGGAGCTAATATTTGCGGGAACCTTACCGACCATTAGCGCGCCTTGCAATTAACGTCGTTGGAAATAGTCAAATGTCCAAAAAACGGGCATCAAAAATCAACAATAGGCGGCGTTGGCTTATCGTCCTGGGGATCAACTTGAGCCTGCAGAATAGTTTCGTAAGACAAGTTAAAATCCTGCCCAGGCTCGAGGGGGGCTAGGTATTCCCAGCGTAGCCATCGCCAACCATCCGTTGGACCTACAGCCGCTGAACCAGCAACGAAACTCACACCATCCGCAGAAACAGAAAAAGCGTTCAGCCTATTTTCTTGTTGAAGGGTTTCAGGCGTCAAAAGGGTACCCTGGGGCACCTTATCTTGTACGTGCAGATGACCTTTCGGTACGGCATATTGACCGACATTCCTCACCTTCAATGTGTAACGCAGTTTATCGCCGGGGCTCCCGCTGGTGGCATCAAGCCATACATTGCTTGGTTCAACGACGCGGTTGGGCAGTGGTCTGTTGATGGCTAACGTATCGTTCGCCGCTGCGGGCGCTGCATATGATACCGGCACAACTACCTGCTGTTTTTGGACTGAGGTCTCAATTGCGACCTGAGCGCTGACACTGCACACCCAAAGAAAGGCGATAAACCCAACACTGCTTAACAAAGAAACTCTCAACAATTCCGCCCCACCTCTATTGCCAATATTGCCCATGCCCATCATCTGTTTGATTTATTTCACTTACCCAAATTCACCATAAATATGGCAATTACACCCAGAGCAATAAAATCGCACTCATGGGAGCCCCTGCCACTTTTGGCTATCGCTAGGACTTATCCCTTGGCCAACACGATGTCTATGTGTTCATTCTCTGGGTAAAAACAAATCTCTGCATCACCTTTGCGCAGCATAGCCATAACTCGCTGGCGCTTTTCATCTAAAGTGTAGTCTTGATGCCCATAATCGGTCCCTTCCCGGAGAATAAAAGCGTCCACCACACCCAAAAGAGCCGACTCTGATAGCTGCTCTATGGGTACATTAATGCTATTTTCATCGTCCACTAAGGCTAATCCCGCCAAACAAGATTTGGCTTTTGTGATCAACATACAACTCGTTTGTCGCACCTTGTCTGTTCAAGACTAAACTACCTCGGTGATATCAATGCGTCGATTCTCTATCGTTGAATCTTCAACGCGCCGATTCTCCGCAGTTAAGCCGGCAAAGTCATAGTGTCGTCTATCACCCAAGTGAGACAACGTAACGCTGTTAACGCTGCGGGCAATATTCTCTACCCGACCCGGGTTGCTCTCATCCCAACCGACCAACATTTCCTTTATTACCTGTCGCTGAAGATTGTCTTGAGAGCCGCACAGATTGCACGGAATGATGGGGTATTGTGCATAATCCGACCACTGACTGATCAGCGATTCTCGACAATAATAAAGCGGCCGAATCAAAATGTTGCGACCATCGTCGCTGCGCAGTTTTGCAGGCATCGCCTTGAGCTTGGCACCGTAAAACATATTCAACAGTAGCGTTTCCACCACGTCGTCAGCGTGATGACCGAGAGCAATCTTGGTGGCGCCAATTTTCTGTGCATGGTTGTATAAAATACCGCGGCGTAGTCGTGAACATACAGGGCAAGTAGTCTTGCCCTCTGGGGTCAGCCGCTTAACAATACTGTAGGTGTCCTGCTCGACGATGTCATAGGGCACACCTACTTTGTCCAAATACTCAGGTAGAACATGCTCTGGAAAGCCTGGCTGTTTTTGATCTAGGTTAACCGCCACCACCTCAAAATTGATCGGCGCGTGTTTCTGAAAGCTAAGCATCAGATCCAGCAATGTATACGAGTCCTTGCCGCCGGAAAGGCAAACCATAACTTTGTCGCCGTCTTCAAGCATGGCGTAATCGGTTAACGCCTCACCCACCAACCGCCGCAACTTTTTGTGGCATTTATTTTTCTCGTACTGACCTTTGCGCGGATCCGCAATGCTCGAACTGTGTAAACCCATTTTTTGACCTTAAATTAAACCGCCTATCAAAGCGGTCTTGCACAAATGTGAAAGGCCGCGAGGTTAGTTTAACCCGCGCAGCACCATCATAGGTGGCGTATCTACCAAACTTCTGCTGCCTAATAATCCCACCGTGGCAATAATCAGCGCTCCGGCAATTGGCCCTATCAACCAAATCCATGGGTGCACTGTAGCGCTGAGATTAAATACTTGGCTTTGCAAGACCCCCACAGTCAGCTCCGCACCGAATACGGCCACAATGCCAGCAAACCCACCTAACAGTAAAAACTCAGCGGCCAGCGAGCTACCGATTAACCTACGGCTGCCACCCAAGGCTCGAATAAGCGCGTGCTCTGCCATACGCGAATCGCGGCTAGCTTGAATACTGGCCACTAGAACCAAACAACCACTGATCAAAACTAAGCCTAAAACTAATTCTACCGCCTGGCTAACCTGCGCGACGATCTCTTGAATTTGAGCGATCAACGCATCAATTTCAATCACTGTGATAGTCGGATAAGCCGTTAGCAACTCGTTAAGAAAACGCTTATCTGAGCGCTGCAAAAAGAAGCTGGTCATGTAAGTTGCCGGAAAATCTTGCAACGCACCAGGTGAGAAAATAATGAAGAAGTTAGGGCTCATACTCTCCCACTCTAAGGTTCTAATACTGGTGACCTTGGCCGCTATTTGTTGGCCGCCAATATCAAACTGCAATTCATCACCTAAGGAAATGCCCCAGCTTTTGGCATAGTCTGCCTCCAATGAGACCTCAGGCGCAGTTGCCTCCTCGGCCCACCACTGACCTTCAACAATGGCATTATTTTCAGGTGGGTCAACAATCCAGGTTAAATTACGTTCAGAAGTGAGCCTCGACCCGCCACGCTCACGCTGCAAATTGTCCTGCCATTGCTTAGCTGCTATGTCGTTAACACCGGTGACACGCCCACGAATCATCGGATACAAAAAGTCACCCTGCGTAGCACGCTGCTCTACCAGATCTCGAACGCCATTGACCTCATCCGCCGCAATATTCATGACAAAATGGTTGGCGGCATTTTCTGGAATCTGCCCACGCCATTCGGTAATCAAGGCGGTGCGGATAAGCACCAATACCAACAACAGCATAATGGCTAGACCAAAAATAAGAATTTGCGCCGTATTTTCGCTGCGTCTGCGTTGCAGTCCGGCCAAGGCAAGACGCCAGCCACTTTTAGCCTGCATACCGACAACTCGTCCACTGCGCAGTAGCAGGTTAGCTAAGACGCCGAAAATGAGTGAAACGCCAGCGATGCCCGCTAAAGTCCAAAAGGTCAGTAGTAGGTCGTTGGTGTACCACACTAATAAAACTAAGCTGCCAATAATTCCAGCACCGTAGGACACCCAGCGACTGGCGGGGGATTGCCCAAGGTCACGACGAATAACGCGCATCGGCGAAATATCTTTCAAATGAATAAACGCAGGCATGGCAAAAGCCGTGGCGCAGATTAAGCCCGTGGTGGCGCCAAGCAAAAACGGACGCGCTGTAGGACTGGGCAACTGCACCGAAATTAGACTGGCTAAAACCTCGACTATGATCAAGTGCAACAGGCCGCCAGCAGCCAATCCCAGCACAATGGCAACACTGCCAACCAACAGCAACAACGACAAAAAACCGTAGAGAATTTGCTTAGGCGTGGCGCCTAAGGTTTTAAGTACACCAACATGATCAAAGTGTCGTTGCGCGTAGCGATGAGCACTGAGTCCCACAGCGACGCCAGCAAGTAGTACCCCAAGCAAGCCACCAAGCAGTAAAAAGCTCTCTGCCCTATCTAGGGCGCGGCCAATGCGCGGACTACTTTCACGAATACTCACCCAGTTGAAATTAGGTGTTAAGTTCAGTTGTTCCTTAAGGCCTTCCAAATTGTCCTCTGCCCCAGCCAATAACAACCGATAAGATAAGCGACTGCCCGGCTGCACTACTTCTGTGGCGGGCACATCGACCAAATTCATTAATAGGCGCGGGCCAAGATCAAAGAACGAACCGCCGCGATCAGGTTCTGCCACCAGTACTCGTGCAACTTGCAGTTCAGCCAAGCCCACTTCAATGATGTCACCGGGTTTAACATTCATGGCAGGAAAAAGTCTAGAATCTAGCCACACTGTGCCCGGCGCTGGCACATCATTAGTCGGCGCGCCTTTGCCAAAAGGTACATCGCCAACAATCAATTTGCCGCGTAGCGGGTAGCCTTGGTCAACGGCTTTGACGCTGACTAACTGATTGGTTTCACCTGCGAACACCATAGATGGAAAAACTAAGGTTTGCGCCACTTCTAGGCCACGCTCTTGGGCCGCAATTGTGAACGCTTGAGGTATTTCTTCGCCACTGGATATCTGTCGATCCGCCGCCAAAAAGTTGGAAGATTCTTGCACTAATGCAGTCTGCAATCTGTCCACGAATAAGCTAATGGAGGTCACGGTACCAACCGCCACCAACAACGCAACCAACATCAAACCCATTTCTCCAGAACGAATATCGCGCCAAGCCAACCTGAGAATCAGCGAGAAACTCATGCTTGAATCTTCCCGGCAGCAATGGCAATAGTCCGCGCGCAACGCTCCGCTAAGCGACCGTCGTGAGTGACCATAATAAGTGTTGTGCCAAATTCACGATTGAGGTCAAAGAGCAAATCACAAATCAGCTCGCCGGTCTGAGTATCTAAATTTCCAGTCGGCTCATCAGCGAATAAAACCGTCGGCGCTGAGGCAAAGGCTCGAGCAATTGCCACGCGTTGCTGCTCACCACCCGACAGTTGCCGTGGGTAATGATCAATACGATCTGCCAACCCAACCTTAGCCAACAACTGAGTTGCCTGCGACTGGGCCAGAGTATCGCCGCGCAACTCCACCGGCAGCATGACATTTTCTAGCGCTGTGAGAGAACCGAGTAATTGGAACGATTGAAAAACGAAGCCCACGTGCTGTCCACGGACTTTTGCCCGCGCCTCTTCATCTAAACTGGAAATTTCTTCATCAACCAGCACTACCCGACCGGCCGAGGCTTCGTCTAAGCCTGCGAGTATGCCCAACAACGTCGTTTTACCTGAACCAGAGGCCCCTACAATGGCGACGGTTTCACCTTGTTTGATTTCTAAATCAATGCCATCCAAGATGACTAGACTTCCGGCGGCAGTTGGCACAATTTTTTCAACAGCTTCGACACTTACTACAGTTCGACTCATACGGTTTTCTCTATGTTTCAGTCTACAAGCAAAAATTTGCTGAGCCCCATGTTCAAACACGGCGGCTCTTTCAACGCACAAAATATCTCACTACATGTCAAAATATTGTGCTTTGCCTGCCTATTTATAGTTGGCTTGAGTTATACGGCGCAAGCGGCAAATACAGTCACCGCAACTAGTTCTAACGCTCAAACACCAACTAAGACTCTTGTTGTCTTAGGCGACAGCATCAGCGCTGGCTATGGCATGCAAATAGAGGAAGGTTGGGTCAATCTGATGGCCATCACTCTAACCCAACAGGAAAAAGATTGGCAGGTGATCAATGCTAGCGTTTCTGGCGAAACAACCAGTGGCGGATTAGCAAGATTGCCCGGCGTTTTAGCCGCCACCAAGCCACAAATTGTGGTTATTGAACTGGGTGGGAATGATGGCCTTCGAGGTTATCCAATCAGCAAAATGAAAGCTAACCTGAGCACCATGATCGACCTTGTAAGGGCGGCCAATGCGCAACCAATAGTTGTCGCCATGCGCATTCCCGCTAACTATGGGCCAAGATATACAGGCGCTTTTGCCAAGGCATTTACTGATGTGAGCAGCGCCAAAGGCGCCATTGTAGTGCCCTTTTCATTGCAGGAAGTCGCGGTGACACCTGGCCTGATACAAAAAGATGGTATCCACCCCACCGCCAAAGCACAGCCAATTTTGTTAGACACGTTTCTGCCCTACATTGAACCGCTGCTACAAACCGGTAATGCCCCAGTAGATAGGTAGATAGGCAGATAGGCAGATAGGCAGATAGGCAGATAGGCAGATAG
>CAJJAQ010000060.1 GCA_905182095.1 uncultured Pseudomonadales bacterium
GATTGCATCGCCTTTAGCATTTGCTGATGAAAAAGAAATACTCCAAGCAATGGGCGCACAGCCCGGATCTCTCGGACCAGTAAATTGCAAAATCGCCTACCTAGTAGATCGAGATGCTGCAGCGCTAGCGGACTTTGTCTGCGGCGCCAACGAAGATGGCGTACATTTTACTGGCGCAAATTGGCACCGAGATTGCCCACTGGATGTTGCGCAAGTAGTTGATGCTAGAAATGTAGTTGAAGGCGATATGGCACCAGATGGTGAGGGCACAATCGAGTTCTTGCGAGGCATTGAAGTCGGACATATTTTCCAACTAGATAAGGCCTATAGCGAACCCTTAGAAGCATCTGTTTTAGACAGCGAAGGCATTAGCCAAATTCCAATCATGGGTTGCTATGGCATGGGTGTGACACGCCTAGTGGCCGCAGTGATTGAACAAAACAATGATGAAAATGGCATTTTGTGGCCGCAACCTTTGACCCCTTTCGACTTACACATCGTTGCTTTGAATTCACAAAAATCAGAGGCCGTAAGAGAGGCCGCCGAAGGGCTCTATAATGAGGCAATAGCTGCAGGTCTTGAAGTTTTACTGGACGATAGAGCCGAACGCCCCGGTGTAAAGTTTGCTGATGCTGACCTCATCGGTATCCCCCAGCGATTAGTAGTAGGCGACAGAGGGTTAAAGAGTAGTGTTGTTGAGTACAAGCAACGCCATGAAAAAGAAGCCGTTGAGCTGCCATTGGATAAAGCATTAACTGAGGTCTGCGCACGACTCACGTAACTAAGAAAATTCGCGAGGACGTACTCCAAACTAGATAGAAAACTAGATAGCAGATAGTAGCACCAAGCATTGTCCGCGCTGTTTGATCAGCGCGGCAACCACAGCTCCCTAACAAAGTTTTGCCTACGTAGGTTTTCTATTTACCGCCACCTAGTTGCCGCCACATAGTTACCGCCACCTAGTTAACCCCACCTATTTACCGCCACTTAGGCATGCATCTATAGACTGGCTTCAATGGTTTCGGCGGTCTGCGGACCAACCAAAACTTTATGTACCTCACCTTGCGGCGAAATAATCACTGTCATAGGCAGCACTTCAGCTGCTGCGTAGCCAACAAGAACCTGAGGGTCATCAACCAGAACAGGGAACTCAATGCCCATTTCACCAATCAAATCGGTTAATTCCTGCCCTTCCAAATAGTCAAAATTCACGCCGAGTACGAATATAGGCTCGCCCTCTTGACGTTGGTGCAAAATATTCAATTCAGGAATTTCTTCTCGGCAAGGTCTGCACCAATCGGCCCAATAGTTGATCAACACCCAGTTACCACGTAACTCAGACAGTTGCATCTGCGACCCATCGGCAACTCGATAGCTAGGTTCTTTCGCACAACCTGATAGCCCTAAGAGCGCTACAAAAAAAATTACTTTGAGGCCAAGGCCTAGCTTTAAGAAAGCAGAATTATTCAATCTATTACTCACAAATACTGACAAAATTTGGGCTTAGAATCTGAGCTAACTCATAGCAGCCGCCCCCAGAAGATAGATACCACTTAGTCTGTGAATATCTCATCAAGACTTAACGATAAATGGGCTTCACCATACTCAACCAAGGACAACAAAGAGCGCTCAAGAGCTGGAAAGTCAGAACTAGCACTCAAGCTTTCCTTAGTAACGTGTTCAGGGAAAATTTGTACTAGTTGCCATAGAGTAACCGTCTTTAGATCTCGACCCAAGCGCCAGCGCTGATCCTCGTCAAGCTTTATCAGGTTAAGCCGCTGAAGGGCCGACACAACATCACGCCATTGATTGGCGGCAAAATGACCAGCAGCACGCAAGCGGCCCTCATCAACACCCTCGCCACGGACGTGGGCAAGGCGTACTAGATTTAACAAGCGCAAGGCTTTGACAATGGTCGGCTCGGACGAGGCTAAATCCATGGATCCCATGGCAATGGAGCGAACGAAAACAGCCCCAGCCAAAACAATTACCCAAACCAAATAAAGCCATATTAAAAATATGGGCAAGGCCGCGAAGGCACCATAAATGGCATCATAAAAAAAGTTCTTCGACGCTTCGGTATAGAGGAAGAATGCGATCTTAAAAATAATCGCAGTAGCAACGCCACCATAAAAGCCATGTAACACTGAGACCTTACAATTTGGCACCACCACGTAGAGCGCGGTAAAACCAAGCGCCGTAAGTAAAACGGGTAAGTAGGTGAGTAAAGTTTTCCCCAACGTCCATGTTTCAAGGTCGGAAATCAGTGGAATACTGAGCAAGTAGGCGCTGACTAACATGGCACTGACAATGGCTACCGGGCCAAGTGATAGGATGCCCCAATAAACTAAAACACGGTGCAGACTCCATCTAGGCGCCTCTACCTGCCATATATTGTTGAACTGTTTTTCTACCGCCACCAACATCAATAAAGATGTAATCAATAGCCCAATAACACCCGCCGCCGTCAGAGTAGTAGCCCGGTCGGCAAATTCTAAGAGCTTTTCCTGCACCAAGGTTGATCCTGCGGGCAAAAAATTCTGGAAAAGAAAGTTTTGAAAATCCTGTCCCAAAACCGCAAATTCAGGCAGTAAAGAAAAGAACAATAAGGTCACCGTCATTAGAGGAACAACAGCGAAAAGGGTCGTGTAAGTAAGTGCTGCTGCCGAGGTCAGACAGTCGTAGCGAATAAGTTGCTGTCCAAGTAGCGACAGATGTTGGAGGGCAGCGGGAAAAAAGCGCTGTCCTAATCTTGGACTAATCAATTGGCGGTTATCACTGGCGTCATTCTTACTCATGCCTATACTGTACCCTTCATTCCTATTAACTAAAGCTCAATGCCGAATTACGTTATTTATCACAATCCAAGCTGCTCAAAATCTCGTGCCACCCTTGCGCTGCTTCAAGAGAACAACCTGGAACCAGAAATTATCGAGTACCTGGACAACCCGCCTAGCACAGAAGAGGTCGAGCATATTTTGGCCCTACTCAAATATCAGCCCATTGAACTGATGCGTACAAACGAGGCAACATTTACCAGCCTCAACCTAGCTGCTCCGACAACCACTAATAAACAGTTAGTTGAGGCGATGGTCGGTAACCCAATCCTGATAGAACGACCAATCGTTTTACGCGGCAATCAAGCCATTATTGGTCGACCACCTGAACGAGTACTGGACCTAATATGAGCACAAACCCATACATCCTTATTCTCTACTATTCTCGCACCCAAGGGACACAAAACCTTGCCTTACACATGGGCCGCGGCGTCGACAAAGTTGCTGGCATAGAGACCAGAATTCGCACCGTACCACCTGTTAGTAGCGTCGCGGAGCGCACAGCGCCATCAGTACCCGACGAAGGTGCGATTTTTTGCACTAAAGAGGACTTAGCTGAGTGCAGTGGCTTAGCCCTGGGTAGCGCCACCCGTTTTGGCAATATGGCGGCGCCAATGAAATATTTTTTAGACAGCACTGCAGATCTTTGGGCAGGACAGCAGTTAGTCGGTAAACCGGCCAGCGTATTTTGTTCCACCGGGTCACTTCACGGCGGCCAAGAATCTACTTTGCTGACCATGATGGTGCCACTGCTACATCACGGCATGGTTATTCAAGGACTTCCTTACAGCCATCCTGAGCTAAACACCACCCAGACAGGGGGCACACCTTACGGTGTGACTCATGTTCAAGGCAAAGACCACAGCAGTGCTGCGGTGCTGTCTAAGGAAGAAGCCGCATTAGCTGAAGCCGCAGGCCAACAGTTGGCTGAACTTGCATTAAAAATTAGAGGAGTGTCCTAGTGAAAGGCTGGTTGTTTATCATACTTGTGATGTTGGGATCGCTTATTTCACTGACCGGTCTCAGACAATTTTTTATCGAGCCACTGGCCACACCATCGGTCAATGCAGTTTGGTTTCTGCTACAGATAGCACCGCTTTTGTTAACCATCCCCGGTGTCATACGAGGCCAGCTGAAAAGTATGTTTTTACTTTGCATGGTCAGCACGCTGTATTTCATACACGGAATATTAGTGATATTCGACCCGGCATTATTTTGGTTCGGCACAGCGGAGTTGTTCTTTTCTCTCGCTGTTTGCCTTGTCAGTGCATTATTTGTGCGCAAGCTGCGAGAGTTTAACGGGCCACCAGAAGAGTAGATTCTAACGCTACAACCTGATTTTACTAACACCAAGCCTAAGTCCAAGCCCAAGCCCAAGTCCAAGTCCAAGCCCAAGTTTGGACTTAGATTTAGACTTAGATTGGGGATTAAACCAGACGGTTCAAAAAGCAGGCTGCTATTGGCGTGAGCAGTAACTTTCTCTTTAACCTAAAGTATCTTCAGCAATAAAATAGCGAGGATCTTCAATCACGTTCACTTCCACCAAACTTCCGGCCTTTCTCAACAAACGCTTACACTCAGCGCTCAGATGTACCAGATGCAAAGTCTTGCCACAATTCAAGTAACGCTCAGCTAGGGTATCTATAGCCTCCAAGCCAGAGTGATCACAAACCCGCGACCCGGCAAAATCTACAACCACGTCGTCGTTAGCCATTGTTGGATCGAAACGGTCTAAAAAAGACGTTACTGAACCAAAAAAGAGTGGCCCATGCACAGCGTAAACCGTTGAACCTTTGTGATCTTCACGGGCCTCAACATGCACTTGTTTAGCGTGCTCCCAGGCGAATACTAGCGCTGAAACAATCACCCCAACAATAACGGCTACGGCTAAATCAGTGGCCACAGTTACAGCAGAAACCAGCACCAAAACCAGTGCATCACTCTTTGGCACTTTGCGAATTACCCGGAAGCTACTCCATTCAAAGGTTCCGATAACCACAATAAACATCACACCTATTAGCGCAGCAAGAGGAATTTGTTCGATAAGAGGCGATGCCACCAAAATGAACAGTAAGAGGAATAACGCAGCAGAAATGCCAGACAAACGCCCCCGCCCACCAGAATTCACGTTGATCATACTTTGACCAATCATGGCACAGCCACCCATACCACCGAACATACCGGTGACAGTATTGCCAATGCCTTGAGCAACACATTCTTTGTTGCCGCGGCCACGAGATTCAGTAATTTCGTCAACTAAGCGCAATGTCAGCAGTGACTCAATCAAACCTATTGCAGCTAAAATTACTGCATAGGGAAAGATGATTGTCAGTGTCTCAAAATTAAATGGCACAGATGGAATATGAAAAGCAGGTAAACCACCGCTAATGGACGCAATGTCGCCCACTACGCGAGTATCCAAGTCTTGTGATACCACCAACAAACTAACCACAACAATGGCCACTAGCGAGGAAGGCACCGCTGTTGTCAGCTTGGGCAGAAAGTGAATAATCAGCATGGTCAGGAACACTAGGCCAATTAACATAACGAGCTGGCTGTCTTCCAACCAAGCAACATCAAGAATACTGCCTTGCATAAAGGTGCCGGCTAACCAACCGGGTTCGCCGACAACACCAAACTGACTTAACTGGGCCAGAAAAATCACTATGGCCAAACCGTTTACAAATCCCAACATGACTGGGTGGGGAACCATCCGGATAAATTTGCCGAGACGGAAAACCCCGGCCAATATTTGTAGAATGCCCATCAGCACAACCGTGGCAAACAAGTACTCCACCCCATGATCAGCAACTAACGCAACCATAACCACCGCTAACGCGCCTGTGGCGCCAGAAATCATACCTGGCCGGCCGCCAATACATGCTGTTATCAACCCCACCATAAAGGCCGCATATAAACCCACTAAGGGTTGAACCCCGGCGACAAAAGCAAATGCTACGGCCTCGGGCACTAAGGCCAAAGCCACGGTCAATCCGGATAGAATATCATTCCTTGCAGAAGCGCTTCTGCTAGGTAGGAGGTCGATCATATAGTTCTCATAGGAAATAGATGTCCTTGGCGCACCTTACATAGGCCACCTAGAACGGCAAAAAATAGGAAACTTCCAAGCAAGGCTATTATTCAGCCTGTTGGTGAAGGCGGGCATATTAGGCCATGCACCGAATGGACACAACGAAGAAGCCGAATTAGTCGGGCATTTACCCATCAGATGACGCAAACGGCGGTAATGACCGCGCTAGGATGAAAACAAGCCTGATGTAGATGACTTCTATGACTGACCTGACGCCGTCACAAGTTAAAGCTGGCTAACAGAGAATTTCAAAATGATCCTCTTGTACCACCCCAAAATGCTCCCACTGACCAGCATCGCTCCCATCTAACGTTACCACTGTCCACTTATCCCCCAGCACCTGAGTATTCGGCGACCCCATGGCCACAATAGGCTCTATTGCCAGCACCATACCGGTCTTGAGTAGGATGCCAGCCTCGGCTTTACCGTAATTGGCGATATACGGCTCTTCGTGGAGATCCTTACCAAGGCCATGTCCACCATATTCGCGCACTAAACTATAAGGCGAGGCGTCGATAACCGCCTGTACTGCCGCAGAGATATCCCCGACGCGATTACCGGCATGAGCTTTATTGATGCCCGCCATTAACGCCGCGTACATAGTTTTTGAGAATTTTGCGCGCTCAGGATGTGTGGCCTCACCGCCAACAATATAAGTGCGCGCTGCGTCCGAGTGATAGCAGCGCCAGCAAGCACCCGAATCAATCGTGATGATGTCGCCTGCTTGTAGTTTCCGTTGATCAGGAATGCCATGCACCACTTCACTATTCAGCGCAGTACAAATGGTGCCGGGGAAGCCGTGGAAGCCCTTAAATGAAGGTGTGGCCCCTTCGCTGCGGATAACGTGTTCTGCCGCCGCGTCGAGTTCCAGCAAAGAAACGCCGGGTTCAACCATTTGCCCAACTATTGCGTGGGTTTTCGCCAGAATTTGGCCCGCCTTACGCATCAATTCAATTTCGACTGCAGATTTAACCACTGGCGCTACTCCCGAACCTTGAGCGTGGACAAATACGTGATCGCCCAACCATTCTCTTGTGCAGATTTTAGTGAGGGTTTTTATAGGTTTTGAGGGGGGGATTTAGCCCATTTAAAATCCATCAATGCAACCGTAAACAACTAGCCAAAAATATCTTCACGGGTCCAACTTAAAAGGTTTGCCCAAACCTCATCCATGTAAGGCGCCCATTTTTCAAACATAGGCGATCGAGCAGCGGCGTCCGAGTAACCTTTTTCCAATTTCAAATAGTGATACATAAACGCCGACACACGGAAATTGACCACACAGTGAACGAATATATTACTTACGCTAGTTTGGTCTTCTAAGCCACGCATTAACCTGATGAACCGAGCCACATCCGCTGGTCTTGGCGTTTTAAAGTTAACGGGTAAGTGGATATAGGTCATGCCTAAACTAGTGACTAAAGTACCTTCGTTAGACAGCGCATGCTCAGAATCTGCCATAGCCAAATTTATAACAACGTCATAGCCTGCCGCCGCAACATTAGCGAACTCATCAGCCTTAGGTTGTCCAGCAGTGCCTACAGTAGCGGTGAGTTGAACAAAATTAGTGATATGAGCCAGTTTAGACATAAAGCCCTCCTAAATAGCATGCTAGCAATATTGTTGTTGCAGACAGCAATGGGCTGAGTGCCAACAGATCCTATTAACTGAGAATTTCCCCAAAAGCGATTAGCAATAGCGATTCAGTCTGGCCTCTTAGAATTAGCGCAAATCTGCATTTGTACGACCGGTGGCAACCAGTAAGCATCTAATCAGTGGATTATCGGTTCCTCGGTCTCTATCAAAACCGCTTCTTCTTCCTCAATACTTTGCACCGCATAACGCTTGGTCACTACATCACCAGCGAGGATATCGGGTAACTGCTGCAAAAAATCGTCCATGTGCTTAGTTTCAAAATGGGACTGTAGCGCGTCCAAGCTCTCCCACTCCTGAAACAGCATCAACGTATTGGGGTCAGCTAGTCCAACATAAAAATCATAGCTAACACAGCCGGACTCTAGCCTTGACGCTTCCACCATGTTTTTCGCCATGGATATAGCTTGATCACGGCATTCCGGGCGAACTGGAATGCTTCCTTGAACAATAATCACTACTTTCTTCTACTCCAAAATCTGCAGGTTATACCTGATAAATGTGCCTATGCCGAGGGTCAAATACGGCAATAATCGCTAGAGCAGACCATGCTCAATTAGGGTTTCCTTTAACTCATCAATAATCAACGGATCATCAATTGTAGAGGGTACGGTATAGGGCTGCTGATCTATGATCTTTCTAATCACCTGACGCAAAATTTTCCCAGATCGAGTTTTCGGCAACCGTTTTACAACAATTGCGGTTTTGAAGTTAGCGATAGGACCAACGGACTTACGCACCAACTGCACTAACTCTGCCTGCAAAGTAGCCGCATCAATATTGACGCCATCTTTGAGTAGTAAAAGCCCCATAGGCACTTGGCCTTTTTCTTGATCAGCAATACCGATCACAGCACATTCTGCCACCGCTCCGTGGTCGGCAACAACTTCTTCAATTTGACCGGTAGAAAGGCGGTGACCGGCGACATTCATTACATCATCAGTACGCCCCATAACAAAAACATAGCCGTCTTCATCACGATAACCACCATCACCTGTTAGATAAAACCCGGGATATTGGCTCCAATAGCTGTCCATATAACGCCCATGATCACCCCATACCGTGGGGAAAGAACTGGGCGGCATGGGCTCTTTTATAACAATAGCGCCCTCCTGATTTGGGCCTAACTCTTGCCCAGCTTCATCTAAAATACGTAAATCCCAGCCCGGCGCTGGCAAAGTACAAGAACCCGCCTTGCATTCCAACAGTTCGATACCCGCCATATTCGCGCAAATAGACCAACCGGTTTCTGTCTGCCACCAATGGTCAATGATGGGCACATCCAAATGAGCTTTTAACCAATGATAAGTGGGAGGATCAAGGCGTTCACCGGCAACAAATTGATACTCCAAGTTAGAAATATCGTAATCAGCGAGCAATTTGCAATCCGGATCTTCTTTCTTCATTGCACGAAACGCGGTCGGCGCAACAAAAAAGCTCTTCACTTTGTGTTCTGCTAAAACCCGCCAAAAAGCGCCAGCATCTGGTGTGCGCACTGGCTTGCCTTCAAACAATACAGTTGTGCAACCTGCAAACAGCGGTCCGTAAACAATATATGAGTGGCCAACAACCCAGCCAACGTCCGAAGCAGCCCAATATACATCGCCCACGCCAACATTATAAATCGCCTGCATACTGTAGCGTAAAGCAACGGCATGACCGCCATTGTCTCTAACAATGCCCTTAGGTTTACCGGTGGTTCCAGAGGTATACAAAATATACAACGGATCGGTTGCGGCTACTGGCACACAATCCACCGGCTTGGCTTGTTGTTGCCAAGTTTGCCAGTCTAAATCTCGACCTGATTGCAGCGTTGCAAGGGCTTGGGGACGTTGTAGCATGACCACGTGCTCAGGCTTGTGAGCGGCAATTTCAATGGCTTCGTTTAACAAGGGTTGGTAGGCGATAACCTTATCCACTTCAATTCCGCACGAGGCCGCCATAATGACTTTGGGAGCTGAGTCGTCAATCCGCATAGCCAGTTCGCGTGGTGCAAACCCACCAAAAACCACAGAATGAATGGCGCCAATCCGAGCGCAGGCCAACATAGCCACAGCAGTCTCAGGCACCATTGGCATATAGATAATTACTACATCGCCCTTAGTAACGCCTAGCTCCTGCAGGCCACCGGCAACACGGGCAGTCCAGTCGCGCATTTCGCTATAAGAGTAGTGCGCTACGGTGTTAGTTACTGGAGAGTCGTAAATCAGCGCGATGTGATCGCCACGCCCTTGCTCGACATGCTGATCTAGCGCCACGTAACAGGAATTCAGTTCGCCGTCGGCAAACCAACGCCAAACGTCATTCTGATCTTTATCAAGAATTTTCGTCGGTGCCTTAATCCAGGGAATTTGTTTAGCCTGTTCGGCCCAAAAAGCCTCCGGCTCGGTGAGCGAGCGCTGATATACCTGCGCGTAGCTAGTGGCGTTAGTTGTTGTAATTCCCAAAGATCCCCCCAAAGGATTGCTTAATCCGGACTTGCTAAATTGATTGGTGCAAATATGGTATGGTAGTGCCAGCTAGATTTAGCTTAGTGCGGAAAAGAAAACACCGCAAATGGCAAAGACCAATTTGCGGTGCTGAACAACAGTTAAGGAGATCTTACTGTTGGGTGAACTTTTTAATCTGAGCAGGCTTAGGACAGCGAGCTATAAGTTCTTTGTAAGTTTTAGTGCGATTACCAATACGCTTGTGCTCACAGTAAAAATCTACTGCACGCTGCCATGCTTCCACACGACCATGTTTGGTAATAGACACAGTGGTGTTCACGATTTTACTGCGTATTCGTGACATAACACCTACTTGGAAGACTGGCGTTAAGGTCCCGCTCTTTTCTTTCTTCATGCGGCACAATATTCCGCGAATCTGACCACTTGGATCTAACTGAATTTCACGATCGTTCTTATCGCGATTCTTCTGTTGAAGATCTTTTAACACTACATCACGCGCATCGGCAATTGCCTTAACTTCAGCGCGCTTAGCACCGCGCATTCTCTTGCTATTTTCCTTTAACGAAAAATATTCCTGATAGGTCTTACCCTCGATTTGTCTACGTACGCGAAAACCAAAAAATCTCGGATTATCTAATAGTTCTACACTCATCGGATGCTTCCTGCTCTCTATTTCAAGTGATCATCACTGTTTTTAACTACAAGCCTTAAAGGCCTGAGCCTATGAAAAGCCAGAAATACAACCTGACTCGATTACTTCACATTGCTGTGAAATTTAGACTTTAGCGATAATTCGGTCGCCTTCTAACTGACCAATTTCTGCATCACTAAATCCAAACTCTTTTAACACCGCGCCAGAATCCTCGCCTGGGATCCGAGCACCTTTTACCTCCCCAGCTTTAGATCTGGAGAATCTTGGCGCCGGGGAATGTTGCAAAACCCCATCCACGGTCAAATAACTGTTGCGCGCTAAACTATGAGGGTGCTCAGCAGCCTCTTTTAAGTTAAGTACCGGCGCAAAACATACATCCGTACCTTCCATCAGCTCACACCACTCGGCGCGAGTTTTTGTTAAGAACACCTTCGTCAGCTCTGCTTTTAACGCGGGCCACTGACTTTGGTCCATTTGCGGCGCAAATTTACCCGCATCTAAACCCGCTTTTTCAATTAGCAGGGCATAAAACTGCGGTTCAATTGAGCCAATACTCACGTGCTCACCATCTTTGGTACGATAAGTATCGTAAAAGTGCGCGCCACCGTCTAACAGGTTAGTTCCGCGCTCGAGGCTAAATGTACCACTTGCAGACATAGAATAAAACATTGCCATCAACGCAGAGGTACCATCGATCATAGCTGCATCTACCACCTGTCCCTTTTTTGACTTAGACGCCTCAAGAAGGGCACAGACAAGGCCGAATGCTAACAACATGCCGCCTCCGCCAAAATCTCCAACAAGATTCAGCGGCGGTACTGGCTTTTCACCTGCTCGACCCATGGCATGCAAGGCGCCAGCGAGGCCAATATAGTTAATGTCGTGCCCCGCAGCCTGTGCCATTGGACCTTCTTGACCCCAACCGGTCATCCGCCCGTAAACTAAACATTCATTACGCGCTAGGCAATGTTCTGGGCCAAGGCCCAACCTTTCGGTGACACCGGGCCGAAACCCCTCAAACAGCGCGTCTGCGCCTTCCACCAAGCGCAGCACTGTCTCAACGCCCGCTGGACTTTTCAGATCTACCGCAATTGAACGGCGATTTCTAGCAAGCACATCTTTTGCCGCAGCAGCAGAATGAACTGCATTAGTTAGTCGTTCGACACGAATGACCTCAGCCCCCATATCGGCCAGCATCATGCCGCAGAAAGGGCCCGGACCAATGCCCGCCAACTCAATAATCTTAAATCCCGACAATGGCCCCATGATTTCCCTCTTTCATATTCAAATTAATATTTGGCAGATGATCTCGCCATTATCAACTTAGCACGATATTTGTTAACTTTTAATCTACAGTGTACACAAACGATTAGCTAATATGCTATCCAAAAGATTACTAACATACTGAAAAACAGCGATATTTCATTAATAATTCTAAAACCGCTTGATTCGACGCGTACAACCAAAGTTAACATCCTCTCTGCAATCACCATTAGAATGACATGCTAGGTTAGCACGCAGAAAGGCAGCTTAAGCTAGTTACCTCGAACAAACTTTATTAGAGTAGTCAAAACTAAAGGCAAAATAGTCGTCAAATAACAGCAAAATGACAGAAGAAAGCGCATCAATACTAACAACACCGACAATGAGAAAAATCATTCATTGTGATTGCGATAGCTTCTATGCGTCAGTAGAGATGCGTGATGACCCATCTCTAATGCAAAAAGCCATCGCAGTGGGCGGTAGTCCGGACCAACGAGGCGTTATCGCGACGTGTAACTATAAAGCGCGAGAATTTGGCCTACATTCAGCAATGCCAATGTCACAAGCACTACGTGCTTGCCCTGATTTAGTCATTATTCGGCCTAATATGGCGAAATATAAATATGAGTCACAAAGAATCCAAAAAATATTCCTCGAATTCACCGATCTAGTAGAGCCCTTATCGTTAGATGAAGCTTTTTTAGACGTTAGCAACAGTGATCTTGAGCGCGGCAGTGCCACCTTGATCGCCAAGAGAATTAGACAACGCGTAAGAGAAGAAGTTGGCATTACCATTTCGGCTGGAATAGCACCGAACAAATTTCTCGCAAAAATTGCCTCAGATTGGAATAAACCTGACGGGCAATTCACGCTTATACCGACAGAAATAGACGCATTTATGCTGCAACTGCCAGTAAAAAAGATTTTTGGCGTAGGCTCCGTGACTGCAAAAAAAATGCACAGCTTGGGGCTGCATACTTGCAAAGATCTGCAAACACAATCATTGCCGGAGTTGAGCAAGTTATTCGGCAAGTTCGGTAGTCGTTTATACAATTTGTGTCGCGGCCAGGACGAAAGACCGGTAAACAACAACCGAATCCGCAAATCTGTTAGCACAGAACGCACTTTCGTCAGCGACCGACTCGACGAGGGCGCGTGCAACACCCCTCTACAAGTGCTCTTTGCAGATCTTGAATCGCGCATAGAAAGGGCCCAGTGCGCAGGTTTGGTGAAAGCACGAACAATGAAAATTAGGTTCAGCGGCTTCGATACCACGACAGTTTCAGTAGCGGGCCAAGAAATCAGCCCACAAATCTATCGAAATATGCTTAAGCAGGCATGGTTAAGACAACAAAAACCCGTTAGGTTATTGGGTATTGGCGTCCAGCTAAAAGAAAAGGACAGCCCACTGCAGTCAAACTTGTTCGAATAACTGGTGCAACACGCCCCGGGAGCTCCCTTGGAATTAAATAATAATTTTGATCAACGAGTGGCTATTCATTCGGCAAGCCAAGCCTGGCTTGCATCACCGATCCCAGGCGTGGATAGGCGAATGCTCGACCGTATTGGCGAGGAGGTAGCGCGAGCAACCAGCATCGTCCGCTACGCACCCCAAAGCCAATTTTCACCCCACGTACACACTGGCGGCGAAGAATTCTTAGTCTTAGAAGGGGTTTTCCAAGACGAGCATGGCGACTTTCACGCGGGCAGCTACATCCGCAACCCACCGGAGTCCTCACATACCCCAGGTTCAGAAAAAGGTTGCGTAATATTCGTTAAATTATGGCAATTTGATCTGGCTGACCGCACAGAGGTGCGCATCGATAGCGCAGCAATGCTCTATTCACCAGCAGTAGATAGGCCCGGCATTGGCATAAAAGAACTTTTCCAAGACTCTAGAGAGAGAGTGTCATTAGAACATTGGGACGCAAAAGCAGATATTAGTTTAAACAGCCCCCACGGCATGGAAATATTGGTCATTGATGGAACCTTTAGTGAGGGCGATGAAGAGTTTTCAACCCAGTCCTGGCTACGGTTACCCCAGGCAACGCAAACCAAAATCTGTGTGGGTAAGGAAGGCGCAAGGGTGTGGGTCAAAGAACACCTAGCAGCCGTGGTCGCCAAAGCACCGCAAAGCTAAAACAAGCACTGCATAGCAAAACTAGCACAATCGCCGCTTTTTACGCCCACGCGCCCTTTTCAACCCACGAACCTGACTAGAGCGCGGGTTTGGGCAATGAGTAAACTGGGTCTATAGCCGTCCATTGGGACACAGTCGCCACTGAGCAGTCAGCGGCGCAATTCAGCGGCGCAATTCAGCGGTGCGTTTCAACCACTACAACTAAGTAGCAAATTGAATGTTCGCAAAGCGCGCATACAAAGGGTTGCTAGCAACCAACTCGTCATGACTGCCGCTAGCGATCAGTGAGCCTTCTTGTAACACCAAAATTCGATCCGCCTGCCTTACCGTGGATAATCGATGGGCGATAACCAAAATAGTCATATCACCCTTCAGGGCTTCAACGGACTGGCGAATATACTGCTCACTTTCAGCGTCAAGGGCACTGGTGGCCTCATCTAACAACAAGAACGATGGTTTTAGCAGCAACGCTCGAGCAATGGCCAAACGCTGACGCTGACCGCCGGAAAGACCAATACCGCCCTCTCCCACCGTTGTTGCCAACCCCTTTGGCAGTGCCGCAATAAAGTCCCCTGCATTGGCGCCCCGCAGTGCAGTGGCAATTTCCTCGTCCGTGGCATCTGTTTTTGCGTAAGTAAGGTTTTCCCTCAACGAACCAGCAAATAACACAGGATCTTGGGGCACGAAGCCAAAAGTACCTCGTAGCTTGTGCAACTTAAGCGAGCGAATATCATCATCACCCAAAGCAATAACCCCAGAGTCCGGATCATAAAATCTCTGCAAGAGGTCAAACAAAGTACTTTTACCTGCGCCAGATGGTCCTACCAACGCCACCATCTCACCAGGAGCAATAGCAAAACTCACATCCCGCAGAACTGCCTGTTCCGGCCTGCTAGGGTAGGTGAAATTGACGCTATCTAGCCTTAACCCTGGTTGATAATCTGCAGCGGATTGGTCCTGGCCTGGGCCATCTACAATGGCCCAAGGTGATTGCAAAATTTCTATCAACCGCTCCGTTGCGCCTGCTGCGCGCTGCAAGTCACTCCAGACCTCGGATATTGCTCCCACAGAACCGGCCACGATAAAGGCGTAAAATATGAATGCTGCCAAGTCTCCTGGAGACGTGTTACCGGCCAAAACATCTTGGCCGCCCACCCAAAGCAGCATGGCAATGGCGCCAAAAACCAACAACATAACCACCGCAATAAGAACCGAGCGCAGCCAAACACGCTGCAAAGACACGCGCAGTACTTCCTCAACTCTAGAGGCAAAGCTGCGTATATCGGCGTCCTGATGGTTAAAGGCCTGCACCACCTTTATATAACGGAAACTTTCACCTGCGTGACTACCAACATCAGCCAGCCGATCTTGACTCGAGCGCGATAAAGTACGCACCCGCCGGCCAAAAAATATTACCGGCAGCACAACAAAGGGCACGCTGGCTAAAACAATCAACGACAACTTGGCATTAGTCAAAAACAACAACACCATGCCACCAAAGAACATCAATATATTCCGCAGCGCTATGGATACCGACGAACCAATCACAGTTTGCAGCAACGTGGTATCGGTTGTGATCCTAGACTGAATTTCGCTAGGGGCATTGTCTTCAAAATAACCCGGATGCATATGAATCAAATGATCAAATACAGCGAGCCTAATATCAGCGCTAACTCGCTCACCCACCCAGGAGACAAAATAGAATCGAACAAAGGTGCCTGCGGTCAAGATGCCTATAAAGGTTACAAACAACATCAGCGACTGGGTCAACATTGCAATCTCGCCACTAGCGAAACCACTGTCTATAACCAAGCGAATACCTTGGCCCAGCGACAATGTGGCACTGGCAGTCACAATTAACGCCACGCTGGCGACAATAACCTGCAATTTGTAGGGTTTTAAAAAGGCGAATGCGGGGCCGAGGCGACGCATATTTTTTGAGCTTTCACGTTCTTCTTCATTCATCGCGGCATTATGTCTATGCAACCTCTAAGTTGCACTCATAAGCGCGAATATTTCTAAACTAACTTTTAGACTTGGCAAACAGACCTTCCAAAAAAGCCGAGGGTTCGCGCAACTACCAAGCAAGTTAAAGCGAGGGTTATGACGAACCACTGGGTACTCAAGACTTACCAGAGCCAAGTGCTTGCGCCGGCCGAACAGGACAAGGCACACTGCTACCAAGCGCAAATTCAGCGAGAAATTATGCCAGCAGAAATACAATGGACAGATGCCAAAGATAACCACGACAACCCTACACGTGAGTTTCGTATCCTTCGTAAAGATATGCGCGACATCACAGGAGCCCTATGGCTGCCAGAAACTGCCGTTGTCGGTAAAACCCTGATCTGCTGTGGCCATGGCGCATCTGGCGATCGTTATCAGGCACCCATAAGCCAACTGGCAGAATGTTTTGTTAGCGCAGGACTGCCTGTCCTTTCCCTTGATGGTCCAGTACACGGCTTGCGCAAGGTTGGAGACGGCGGACGCACAGCATTTTTCCCTGAGTATCAACGTGACAATAGTTTGGTGGATATGACAGCGGATTGGAGCTGCGCTGTAGAGCAAATCAGGTCCGAAATGAGTATCGGCAAACTCGCTTATTTCGGCCTCTCTATGGGATCTCTATTCGGTGTGCCATTTGTAGCAAGCAGATCAGATGTCTCAGTGGCAGCCTTGGGCCTCATGGGCGTACAACCAGACTTCCCCCACGGCGAAACATTACTCAAAGCAGCAGCCCTTATTGAATGCCCAATAGTATTTTTGATGCAATTAGAAGACGAATTATTTAGCCGCCAAGGCTGCCTTGATATATTTGATGCCTTCGCCTCAAAAGACAAAAGGTTGCACGCCAACCCCGGTCTACATCCAGAAGTGCCTGAAGAGGAAATCGACTTCACATTTAACTTTATGCTCGCCCATATCAACGGCACTGAGACTAAGAAGATAGTCAATATAATCTCAGACTGAGCGCGTCCAAGTAACGCGGGGCTAATCCAGCAAGTTGAGCGAGCATTTGGCGCTGAGGCATGCCCGCGCTACGTATCAGGGCGTGCAAATTTCGTTTGCGCGCATACATACAGCACTCTATCAACTTCGTTGCGCTATTTTGCTCGAAAATATCGAGATCAAACCGTCTAGCATCAAATAACCTAGCATCACCTCAACCGTTACATACTCACCTACCAGACTACCTTTTGGCGTGATATCCCTAAAACCCAATGTGGTAAACGTCACAAAACTGAAATGGTAGGGTGTGAATGCCGTTGACTCAATCGCTTCGACTTGACCACCTAAATTAGGCAGCCAGCCCCAACCAGAAACGTCCTTGGCTTTATTTATAACCTAACTAATATTTCTCAGAGCGTATTGAATTGACTGAGCATATAGGTTGGCCCGCACACAAAACCTTGCAAATCTCCCACCCACTAACAACTTATTACAACCCCAACGAGCAATTCACGCAATAAAATAACTAGGGGAGCTAAGCGCCTAAAGAAAAACTCAAAAATTTTTAGTAAGTAGTTATCAAAAAAATCACATGCGCCAGCTTGCGCCCTTAAACCTACCAACGTGCCCAACGATCACCTCACCCTGCTGAACAACTTAAACTATTTCTCGGCAATCAAAGCGCTAACCAGAGGATTGAAAACTGGCACCATTTCGCCGAGCAAGTTCTAAACGCAAACCTCTTTTAGCACTGCTAAAAATCACGTAGACATCAACCAATAATGGACTTACCCCGTCGTTGAAATATGTGATTTATTGATTGTGGTAACGCTCTTTCTGAGCAATTTTCCTAAACCCTTTGGAATCGCTAGACGGAAGATTAAGTTGCTCAACTAATTAGGCGTCTATTTCAAACATAAAAGTCAAAAAATTCACCAAAACCCTAAAACGCAAACGCAAACGCAAACGCAAATTTTGGTCCGGCTCAAAAACTTCAACAGACCGCGGTTTAATAACAGAAGTTAATGATTGGTTAGCCTCAAAGCCTGGCATTGGCGTTCAAAACATTACTCAGTCGGAAAACCGCAACTTCAGGAATTTACCATCAACAATTGCTATTTGCGCTCGGCACCAATAGCCAAAATATATTCACCTACCGTTGGACAGCGCAAAGATTTTCAGTTTTTAATTGTGGTTGGGGGGGCTATATCGTTAAGGTGCTCGCCTTAAGACTAATGGATTAAAAAGCCAGCCCGAGGTAAACAGTAAATAGGGCGGGACGAGGATCGCAATGACTGACATGACCGAACTTGAATATTTAGAAACCGAAACTGGCGAAAATCCCGTTGGCTGTGTCATATGGATGCATGGCCTCGGCGCGGATGCCAGTGACTTTGAACCCATCGTACCTATGCTGCCGCTAGACCAGCCTTTACGCTTTGTCTTCCCCAACGCGCCAATACGCCCAATCACAGTGAATGGCGGTGCGGAAATGCGAGGTTGGTACGACATAGACCCTAGCTCCTCCGTAGTCGGCGGCGATGACATCAATGAGTCAGCAGCGGCCATCAAGGCCTTAGTAGAAAATGAAATAGCCAATGGCTTTAAGTCCAACCAAATCACCTTGGCAGGTTTTTCCCAGGGCGGTGTAATTGCGCTGGAACTTGGTCTATCAATGGACAGCAAAATCGCTGGCATTATGGCGCTGTCTACTTACGTGCATGATCACCAACACCTTACCGACCGTGTTGGCTTCGCCAACATTGATACCCCCATATTTATGGCTCACGGCATCAATGACCCGGTAATCCCAATTACTCGCGCCATTACTTCACGACAAACCCTACTAAACCTGGCTTACCCCGTTGAATGGCAAGAATACGCCATGGGTCACCAGGTTTGCCCTCAAGAAATTACGCACATAGGCCAATGGCTAAATCAGATTTATCAAAATTAGCACCCCTGTTACCCAGCCCTGAGGCGTGGGTAGACACGGTGCTGCAAGACTTCGAGAGTTTTCTCCAAGATCACGCCTCGGCAGAAAAAAAAGCATCTGGCATGGCTTTAAGCATGGCATCCCATTACCCAGACCGGCTAAAACTGGTGGGTGCTATGGTGGATCTAGCGGTGGAGGAACTGAATCATTACCGTGAAGTCATGCGCATCCTGTTGGGTCGGAAAATTGCCCCCAGCGCAGATCGCAAAGACGCCTATGTGACCCATATGAACAAACAAGTGCGCAAAGACGCCGAATACTTTTTACTCGATAGATTACTCGTCGCCGCCATAGTTGAACGCAGGGGCGCGGAACGTTTTGGCCTCATCGCCGAGCACATTACAGATCCGGCAATGCAAAAGTTCTATGCTGCCATCACCGCAAGCGAAGAACGCCACTGGCAGCTATTTGTGCAGCTGGCTTGGGATCACTGTGCGGTTGATGAAATCGAACCGCGCTTTAACCAATTGGCGGACTACGAAAACAACCTAGTCAGCACCCTGCCTGTTGCGGCAACCCTGCACTAACTCTGCTAATTGGGTAACAATATGAAAGACCCAATTGAGCAATACTTACGCCGCTACGCAGAGCCAGAAGCCGCCAACCCGCAACTTTTACAACCGTCAAAATTTGCGCAGAAAAGTACTTACGCCCAATGTTTGGTGGTACCCGCCTTTGATGAAGCCGAAGACTTTCTAACCCACCTACTGCGTAACATTAGCGACAAAAAAGACCTACTCGTCATCATTGTCGTCAACGCACCAGAAAACCAAGGACAAATTGGCTATGACCCAGCGCCCGTAAAACGCACCGTAAAGCTTCTGCAAGATCTTGAACAGAGAGCAAGCCGCGCCCCTAGCTGCGGTATTTTGTTAATCGACCGCGTCAGTCCCGGGCAAGAAATTGCATACAAACAGGGTGTTGGGCTGGCACGAAAAATCGCCAGCGATGTGGCTCTGGCCCTACACCACCATGGGCGCATCACCTCGCCATGGATCTATCAAACCGATGCCGATGCATGCCTACCCAAGAACTACTTCACAACACCCATGCCGCCACGAGGGTGCGCCATATTCCCCCACCGACATATCAGCGAAGACAGCGAGGTACGTGCAGCAGCCCGACTCTATGACTTACATATGAGTTACTTTGTCGCCGCTCTAAAAAAACATGGCAGCGCATATGCACACCCAAGCCTTGGCAGCACCTTGAGCATCCATGCTACGGACTATGCCAGCGTTAGAGGTTATCCAAAACGCAGTGCAGGGGAAGATTTTCATATTCTGAACAAGTTAAGCAAAATAACTCCCCTGACCCTTTTGCCCGGTCCAAGTATTGATGTGCAAGCAAGAACTTCGGCCAGAGTGCCTTTTGGCACCGGTCCGGCACTGAGCAAAATCATTGAAATTTTGCGCCAGCAGCCCAACGGTAGCGGTTATCTGAGCTACAACTATGCAAGCTTCAAACTTTTGGCCCAAGGTTTAGCTGAACTAGGTGCCGCATGCCAAAACCAAGGCACCCGTGAGCATCTATTCACCCCACAAATCGGAGAAATCCTTGAAGAACTGGGCTTATCCAGAGTCCTACCCCAGCTTCAAAACAACAACACTCCGTTTAAGCAGCGTCAGCGAGTCGCTCAGGAATGGTTCGACGCACTCAAAACCCTAAGATTTATCCACCTCGCTCGACGCTTTCACCCAGATAAATCCCTGTTAGAAACCCTGCAAAATGAGGCACGAGAACTACAATTACTCATTTAGTTGAGCAGGCCAAATCCACACCTTTTTTGACTCTTGCGGTAAGGTCCTAAGTTAATGCCTGCTAGCGGCAATACCAGCAACAGCATTTGCCACAGAATTAGCAGTTAACAGTGGCGAACAATCCCCGTAGAATGCACGCGCCTTAAGGCGGAATTGCCCTTTTGAGGCAAAACAGTACGAGCTTCAAATACTCACACTTTTTCTATTTTCTATCAGGTAAAAATAACCCGATGGCCAAAGTTTTTATTGACGGACAAGTAGGTACAACAGGTATCGAAATCAGCGAGCGACTCGGCGGTAGGTCAGATATCGAGCTGATTAGTTTGGCTAATGATGAGCGTAAAAGCCCGTCGGCACGCACGCGTCTGCTACAACAAGCGGACGTCGCCATTCTTTGCCTGCCAGATGATGCCGCCGTCGAATCTGTCGCGTTAGCAGATGGCCAAACAAGAATACTAGATGCCAGCACAGCTCACCGCACCCACCCTGAGTGGACTTATGGTTTGGCGGAACTCAGCCCAACGGCACGAGAAGAAATTGCTAATGCGCAATTTGTCTCTAATCCCGGCTGCTACCCCCAAGGATTTATATTACTGACAAGACCGCTCATTCAAGCAGGCTTGCTGTCTGCCAGCACACCGCTACGCTGCCATGCTTTATCTGGCTACTCCGGTGGCGGTCGCCAAATGATCGAAAAGTTTCGCGATTTTTCTCCAGCTCAGGCAGACACCTTAGGCGTGCAGAGCTATGCTCAAGGCCAGCAGCATAAGCACCTACCTGAAATGCTCAGTTACAGCGGCACCAACGTGCAGCCCATCTTTACCCCAAATGTTGCCAACTATTACAAAGGCATGTTGGTAGAGGTGCCGCTGTTTGCAAGCGAACTGAACGACGCATCGCCAGAGCAGGTGCATGAAGTTCTACAACAGCGCTACGCGGACGAGCCATTCATCAGCGTTGCATCCCTTGGGGCTGAAGAGTTAATGGAAGGTGGCTTCCTCAACCCAACGCGCTGCAATAACAGCAACCGCATGGATCTAATGGTGCTGGGCGACAACCAGCGCATAATCCTCTGCGCACGCTACGACAATCTCGGCAAAGGCGCAGCTGGCGCGGCTGTGCAAAACTTAAATATTATGCTTGGTATACAGGAGTCCGCAGGACTATGAGCACACCGTTGGCGCAACGCTCGAACGCAGAGCTAAAAAAATTACAACAAGAATTGAGCGCAGCTTACCAAGCCCTAACGGCAGCCCAGGGCGGCAACCAGCTAAAGCTAGACTTAAGCCGCGGCAAACCAGGCGCAGAACAACTAGACCTTAGCAACGGTTTAGAACAAGCCTTAGGCGGCGATTTCTTTAGTGCAGACGGATCGGACTCGCGCAATTATGGCGGCATACGCGGCGTCGTTGAGGCAAGAGAACTAGGCGCAGAGCTTATGAGCGTTCCGGCCAATGAAATTATTGCCGGCGGCAACTCCAGCTTGACCATGATGCACTTGGTGTTAAGAACAGCAATGGACCTTGGCCTTTGGGGCGACGAGCGTCGTTGGAGCAATTGCGCAACGGCAAAGATTTTGACCCCAGTACCCGGCTATGACAGACATTTTACATTAGCAGAACATTTCGGTTTAGAAATGGTCAACGTACCAATGGACGACAATGGCCCAGATATGCAGGCGGCCCTAGAGCTTGTGGCTAACGACGACAGCATCAAAGGCATTTGGTGTGTGCCCAAATATGCCAACCCTACAGGCTGCACCTATAGCGATGCAGTTGTAGATGCACTTGCGGCACTGCCTAAGCACGCCAAAGCAAACGACTTTGTTGTAATGTGGGACAACGCATATGCCGTCCACGACCTAGATGAACACGGCGAGCAGTTAAAATCCATTCGCGACGCTGCGATAGCACAAGCTACACACGAACATATTGTGCAGTTTGCATCCACTTCAAAAATTACCCATGCAGGATCAGGCGTCGCCTTTATTGCAGGGGCAGACAACGTACTGGCCAATCTAGAAAAACACATGGCGGTTTTTACCATTGGTCCAGACAAAGTGAATCAATTGCGCCACGCGCGATTTTTAAAGGGTCGGTTAAAAGAACATATGGCTGCACATGCTGCAATCATCCGACCAAAATTCAACCTAGTGTTGAAAAGTTTCGAGCAAGAACTGGGAAGCTTCGACATAGCCACTTGGACTAAACCCAAGGGTGGCTACTTTGTTTCCTTAGACCTTCAGCCCGGCCTAGCCAAAGAAGTGGTAGCAATGGCAAAAGCTGTAGGTCTTACCCTGACGCCCGCAGGCGCGACATTTCCTGGCGACCACGACCCCGAAGACCGAAATATGCGAATAGCGCCTACCTTTGGGTCCTTAGATGAAATTAACGCAGCAATGGATATCCTGACGCTGTGTATAAAGTTGGCCAGCGTACGCAAGCTAGTCAGCGACCAAACTTAATTAGGTATTACATGTTAGAAGAAAATGGCGAAACTCAAAATTTAGACAAGGCCAAAAAGGAAGCAGAGGCGCAAAGTAACGCTGAAGATTCCACATCCGACGCTCCGGTTACACAGGCAGAACAAGTGAGCGAAACAGCAGACGCATCTACGGCTGCTGATACAGAAACAAACGAGCCCGTTGCAACTGATTTTGCACAAAGCAACGAGGCAGTTGAAGAGACAGTTGAAGAGGCAGTTGAAGAAAACGCTGAAGCGAATGCAGTAGAGCGCGCAAAAGCACCAACTGAGGAAGTAGCTGAAGAATCAGCTGAAGAGTCAGCTGAAGAGTCGGTTGCAGAATCCGTTGAAGAATCCGTTGCAGAGGCTGCTGAAGAGTCAGCTGAAGAAACAACTGAAGAGACAACTGAAGAATCCGTCAGCGAAGCAGCTGTCGTTGAAGCCGCTGCCATTGATGAAGTTATAGAAACTGAAAAATCCGGGCCCTCTGAGGACTCAGCGCAAGCAGCGGAACCAGAAGCTGCGGCAGCAACTGAGACACCAGCAGAAGTATATGAACCCGTACGCTTCCAAGAGCTGGCCCTACCGGATCCACTAGTGGCGGCAGTAGACGAGCTAGGCTTCGAGTTTTGCACGCCCATCCAAGGCCGATCATTACCGTTCAGCCTTTCTGACTACGACGTGACGGGGCAGGCACAAACAGGTACCGGTAAAACTGCCGCATTCCTTATTACCCTGTTCACCCGCTTTTGGGAAAACCCCTTACAAACCGAACAAGCCTCAGGCACACCTCGGGCTTTAGTACTGGCACCCACACGGGAACTGGCCATGCAAATTGAGGGCGACGCGCAAAGCCTTAGCAAGCACATGGGTATGCGCACAGTTTGCGTAGTTGGCGGCATGGACTATGGCAAGCAGCGCGAAGAACTGGAAGAAGGCCCAGTAGATGTATTGGTTGCCACCCCAGGCCGACTTATAGATTTTGTCGAACGACGAGAAATCAATTTGCGCGAAGTTGAAGTACTGGTCATCGATGAAGCCGACCGCATGCTAGACATGGGCTTCATTCCAGATGTAAGACGCATCGTTTTGCAAACACCGCATAAGCGCAAGCGCCAAACACTCTTCTTCTCGGCAACATTTAACGATGCAGTTATGCGCTTGGCGCAATCATGGACCATCGACGCAGAGCATATTATTGTCGAACCTGAGAATGTGGCAACAGACACTGTAGATCAGAAATTTTGGCTAGTGGGTGCACGAGAAAGACAAAAGGTACTGTTCCAGTTCTTATCTCAAGCGCAACCAGAGCGGGCGATTATTTTTGCCAACAGACGCGATCAAACTCACCGCATAGTTGAATTCCTGCGGAAGAAAGACATACCGTGTGAAGCACTGGCTGGCGACGTGCCACAGCGCAAGCGTATGGCAACTTTAGCCCGCTTCAAAGAAGGCAAGTTACGCTACCTCATTGCAACAGATGTTGCCGGTCGCGGCATTCACGTAGACGGCGTAACACACGTTGTAAACTACGAGTTACCCGACGACTCAGAGGACTATGTACACCGCATTGGCCGCACCGGAAGAGCTGGCGCATTAGGCACGTCTATTAGCTTCGTTTCTGAAGATGACGCGTTTAATCTACCTGCACTGGAAAAATATTTGGGCAGCCAAATCAAGTGCATCCAACCGGACTTGCTAACGGACAGCTAAAGTAAGCTAACTAAACTGGGGCTTGGAAAGGACCTATGACGGAACAGCACTCAGACAGTACCGCAAGCAACAACCCTTCTACCGTCACCCAAGTGGCGGTGGTTCAGCATAACGCTGGGGTTGATGTTGAAGCTAACTTAAGCAAGTTAGAGCTGCTCTCAGCCCAAGCCGCAAGCGAAGGTGCGCAGCTTATTACTTGGCCAGAAGCCTTTGCCTACTTGGGGCGACACGATGGCAAAAAAGCCATCTTGGAATCCCTCAGCGCAGGCGGACCAATCCTTACGCGCTGCCAAGACTTAGCGCGCAGCCTCAACTGCCACCTACTATTGGGTGGCTTTCACGAAGCGGTGTCCGATGACCCGGAACGCTGCTACAACACCAGTGTTTATTTAGACGAAACAGGCAGCATTCGCGCCAGCTATAGAAAAATCCATTTATTCGATGTGAATATTCCCAACGGCCCGCAACTCATGGAATCTCGGCAAACTGCGCCGGGTGAAAAAGCCGTGTGCGTAGACACGCCAATGGGCAGCCTGGGCTTAACCATTTGTTATGACGTGCGCTTCCCAGCTTTATACCAACGCCTAGCCACCATGGGCGCCGTTGCTATGACTGTGCCATCTGCATTTACCGCCACCACCGGCGCCGCCCACTGGCACACATTACTCCGAGCACGAGCTATTGAAACCCAGAGCTATATTATTGCGCCCGCGCAACATGGCGCCCACAGCGCCAACCGCGCCTCCTATGGGCACTCATTGATTGTCGACCCGTGGGGTAAGATCATTGCAGAATTGCCCGAGGGTGATGGCTATGTTATCGGCGCCGTGGATAGCCACGAGGTACATAGAATCAGACGCGAAGTACCCAGCCTTGCCAACCAAAGACCGATAAATTAGCCCATGAGCACTCAACTAGAGCAACAAAGCCCTCGCGGTAGCAGCCAAGTTATTTTCTTACTGGCGGCACTGATCATTGTTGCGGCTGGGCTTAAATCCGCCCAAGAAATTATGGTGCCCTTTTTGTTGGCAGCATTTATCGCAACCATTGCTGCCACACCCATGTTCTGGATTCGCTCCAAAGGCATACCCGCAGGAATAGCATTGGCGTTAGTCGTAGTCGGCATATTTACCGCTCTCCTACTCATTGGCGCGGTGGCTACACAGTCCACATCCGCGTTTATTGCCAAACTGCCCTTTTACCAAGAACGCCTCTTAAGTATTCAAGTAGACATAGTTCAAGCCCTAGAAGGCTTTGGTATTCCTGTTGACCTATCTAGCCTGCTCGAAGGCCTGTCTATTAGCTCGGCGCTTCAATTCGCAGGCTCTACTCTGGCAAGCCTAGGCAACTTACTGAGTAACGGTTTTCTAATCATACTCACGGTGATTTTCATTCTCGCTGAAGCCACCAGCTTTTACCCAAAGTTGAACTCGGTATTGAGCAACCCTGAACGCGACTTGGTTTACTTCACACGCTTCGCCAACAACATGAATCGTTACGTGGCCATCAAAACTTCCATGAGCCTACTGACCGGCGCGTTGGTGACAATTGCTCTGTGGGTACTAGACATCGACTTCCCCGTACTTTGGGGACTGCTGGCGTTTCTGCTCAACTTTATCCCCACCATTGGCTCAATTTTCGCTGCTGTACCGCCATTATTATTGGCGCTAATACAGCATAGCCCTAGCGTTGCAGGTGCGGTGGCACTGGTTTTCTTCCTTATTAACATGGCCGTGGGCAATATTTTGGAGCCTCGCTACATGGGCAAGGGTTTGGACCTTTCCACCTTGGTAGTATTTTTATCTCTGATCTTTTGGGGCTGGATACTTGGCACTGTAGGCATGTTTCTTTCAGTGCCACTAACCATGACCGGCAAGATCGCCATGGAAGCTAACCCAAGAACACTGTGGTTAGCGCGGCTGTTGGGGCAAGGCGAAGACGGTAATTTGACCCCCATAAACACTGAAAATAAAGACAATCCATCGACCCAAACGAATAGTCCAAATAATAGTGAAGCCACAAGCCCGACCAAACCCCAGGTCCACAGCAAAACCCAGCAAGAGTCAGACAACACATGAGTCAATTTGAACGGCCCAACATAGCGGCCTTGCAAGGGTACAGCTCAGGCGAGCAACCCTTAGAAAAAGAAACCATTAAACTCAATACCAACGAAAACCCTTTTCCTGTCAGCGTAAAAGTTCAGGCCGCATTAATGGATTTTGCAACCGCAGATCTGCGAGTTTATCCGCAACCTACCGCAGACAAATTACGTGATGCCATTGCCGCACATCATGGTCTGACCCGGGACCACGTAATCGTCACCCATGCGGGAGATGAAGCGCTAAGGCTGGCTATAACCACATTTGTTGAGCCAGGAGGTACTTTAGGCACCACAGAGCCAAGCTATTCCCTGTATCCAGTGCTGAGCAAAATTCAAGACGCCAACATGCATACTCTGGCATTACACGACGATTGGTCTATTCCCAGTGAATTTGCACAGACTATGACAGAGCATAACGCTCAGCTAACCTGCTTGGTTAACCCCCATGCTCCTAGCGGCCACCTTACGCCCTTACAAAGCATAGAATCCATTGCCAAAAATATCAGCGGAGTACTGTTAGTAGACGAAGCTTATATCGACTTTGTCGACCCAGATCTGGCTTATTCCAGCAAAGCCCTGATCAATGCCCAAGACAATGTTCTGGTTCTACGCACCTTCAGCAAAGGCTATAGCTTGGCCGGTTTGCGCCTGGGTTATTTGCTCGGCGACCCAGAGTTAATCAAGCCTATGCTAGAAAAAACTCGCGACAGCTACAATGTTGATGGCATTAGCCAAGCATTGGGCTTAGCCGCAATTAGCGACCAAGACTATGCAAAAGATACCTGGCGGCAGGTCCGCGAACAAAGACAGGTGCTGGGCGATGCCCTAGTAGCACTGGGATTTAGCTGCCCACATAGTGAAGCAAACTTTTTACTCGCCACCACCCCAGAAGAAATAGACGCAGAAGGTTTGTACGAAGCGCTGAAAGCCAAAGGCATTTTAGTACGCTTTTTCCCAACGCCACGGCTTAAAGACAAATTGCGGATTACCATCGGCACAGCCGAGCAAAACGAAAAGTTAATCGCCAGCATCCGCCAGCTAATAACCCGCTAATTTCCGCCGGTGCTGGCTTAATACCCAAATACATCGAAAGGAATTCCAATGAGTAAACATCTGCTCAATAAGCAAAATATTGCAGCGCTGCCCATCACCCGGGTGCAGCATCAATTCAACGCCAATGCTATTCGCTCAACAAAAACCCTCAGTTCCGCCACGGGCATGCAGCGCTTAGGCATACACCTCGTCACCATCAGCCAGGGCAACGACTCCACAACCCACCACTACCACGATGCTGACGAAGAATTCATCTACATTGTTTCTGGCAAAGGCATAGCCCGCATAGGCGAGGAATCATTCGAAGTAGGCGCTGGAGACTTCATGGGTTTTCCAGCGCCATCAGACGCTCACAGCCTGCACAACCCTCACGCAGAAGATTTGGTTTATCTTATGGGCGGCGAAGGCTGGCCCGTAGACGTTGTTCACTACCCAGAGATAAAGCGCAGCATGACCCGCTCACACGGCAAGCGTGCCTATAGCGACTGGGAAGATATTACGGAGGTTAAAGGCCGTTAGCAGCGCCAAAGTGCCCCTTGAACAAAGCGCTGATTAACCGCGTTTTGTCGACAATGCTAGGTTTCGGGATGCGGGATGCGGGATGCGGAGCTTGGACACAACGGCGGCAAGCATTTTTATTAGTACCACGCCCAGCGCTATATCAGCGCCTTACCAGAGCGATACCAGCGCCATACCAGTGCGATAACAAAACAATAGATCACCCCCCACTTTAGCCCAGCGGACAACTTCTACTGGGTATAAAGATGACGTTTAGTCACAAAACAGACCGCCATTTGGCGAAAGCCCTAAGGTCGAGTACCCTCTAGCCCAGCCTTGTCAGCGCAACACCTGCACTGAAGGGGCAAAACTACTGATCGCTGCTGATGACTATTGATGACTATTGATCAATAGTCATCAGCGAATTAGTCGAAGCAATAAATTATAGGAGGGGATATGACTCAGTTACCTGCAGTGAGCCTTGCCGCCGTACCCGGCCGCAGATTACAAACCATCGAAATCGCCAAAGAAATTGAAAAGAAAGGATTCCCCGGCATCTTCGGACCCAGCCTAGGTGACAGTCTGTCTCTTTGTAACGCCATTGCCCTAGCGACAACTGACGTCATGATTGGCACCAGTATTACGCCTATTTATACCCGTAATGTAGCGGACTTCGCGCAAACAGCCGGCTTCTTACACGAAGTGTCCAATGGCCGTTTTCGCTTTGGTGTAGGCGTCAGCCACGCACCGGCCCTAAACCGCATGGGCATTACCGCAGGCAAGCCTTTGGGTGATATGCGCAAGTTCGTTGAAGACATGCACGCTGTGCCACGAGTAGGCGACATGCCACCTATCGTTTTGGCCACCCTGCGCGACAAGATGATTCAGCTGGCTCAAGAGATCGGCGGCGGCATGGTATTTGCCAACGGCGCACGCTCTTATATGAGTCATTCATTAGGCAACCTATCTGCAGAAACACGCAGCAATGACGACTTCTTTATTGGCAACATGATTCCCACTTGTGTCAGCGACGACAAAGCTGCGGCCGCAGCCGTGTGCCGCAAAACACTGACCAGCTACGCATTCCTACCTAACTATAGAAACTACTGGAAGGCAGCGGGCTTTGAAGAAGAAATGAATGGTGTTGAAGCAGCCATCGCAGAAAAAGACTACGACCGCGTAGCTGAATGTCTGTCTGATCGCTGGCTTGCAGATACCACCCTCTTTGGCAGCGCAGCTGAAGTACGCGAAGGGGTAGAAGCTTGGTTCGACGCGGGCATTAAAACACCGATCATCGTGCCCTCATCAGCATCAGGCGGCCAGATTAAAGCATTGGAAGAATTCTTTGCCCTCTGGGACTAGCCCACGCCCATTGCGCCAATCGCGTAAAATCCGACTCATCAGACACGGCCAAGCCGAGCCGAGTCGGTTTGGGCAAACAGATTTCGCAAGGCCACTGGATCAGCGTGGCCTTGATGATCTACACAACACCGCAGCGCAGTTAGTTGCGCGCAAAGAAAATACAGCAGATTGGTTGTGGAGCAGTTCAGCGGCTAGAACATTAGCCACCGCACAAGCCCTCTCATCTACGTGCAATTGCCCTATGCAATTAGAGGAAGATCTCTATTTAGCCGGACCAGAAACCATACTCAGCGTGCTACAAAGTACCCCTGAAGATTTCCATAACATCATACTGGTGGGTCACAACCCGGGTATTAGTATGTTGGCGGGGTTACTCAGCAATCCTTCACTAACAATTGAACTAGCCACATTGGGTATAATAGAACTGACATTTGACGGGCAATGGCAGCACCTAAACTTTGGTCAATGCCAGCTGCAAAGCACCTATTACTATAAAACCGGCGTTGCTAAAGAGTAGAAAAGCCAGCGGCCTGAAACCAGCAGAATACGGCCAACGAACTATTTTATTAGGGCTATTTCCTTAGCGCTCTTTTCCTAACACTCTTTTCTTAACGCCGTTTCCTTAACGCTGTTTCCTAAAAGCTATTTCCAAAGAACTGTTTCCAAAGAACTGTTTCCAAAGAACTACTTGCAAAGAACTAGCAAAAGACCCAATACCCGCGCTAGAAGCGTCGAAGGACAAAACTGATTGGCTAAACGGATTAATCGTACTAATTGACTAAGCCACTTAACCGATTTGCCTAACTACATTGCTTAAGCGATTTGCCTGACTTAGTTGCTCACCAAGTTGCGTGCCAAGTTGCATAAAGAGAGCGGTGAATAGATTAAGGCTTCTACCAAGCTCTCCTTATCTTCCGACTAAGCGGAGGGCTTGAAAATCTTCGCCACATAAAACCCATCCCAGGGCCCAGCAGGCAATACCCGCAGGGTCAGCGCCAAATTTTCGTTCAACCCTTTGCCCAACCATTGAGTAAGTCCCGGCATAGAGTTTTCTGGATATTCTGGAATAGGCATAATCTGCGCATCGGTCTTTTTCAACAATGACGCCACCACCAATTCGTTTTCATCAGGGGCAAAACTGCAGGTGCAATAAAGCAATATGCCCCCGGGCTTCAACGCCATATAGGCAGAGCGTATTAGACTCTTTTGCTTGCGCTGGGTTTCTTTAACCTTGCGCGGACTCCAATGCTGATACGTGCTGGCATTCGACCAATTCATTCGCGACTCTGAAGAGCATGGCGCATCTAACAAAACTCGATCAAAGCGCTCGGGTACCGCCCGCCCAACACTGCGCCCGTCACGCTGATAAAAAACAACATTGGTCACACCGCAACGCTGCAAGTTAGCTTGCATACGAAAAAATCGACCACGTATGGGTTCCACCGCTGCCAAACGCCCGCTGTTACGCATACGCGCGGCAATGGCCAGCGTTTTACCTCCGGGAGCTGCAGCTAAATCCAATATCTCTTCGTCCTGTTGAGGGTCGAGTATAGACACAGCAAAATAGCTGGCTGGGTTCTGAATATAAATCTGGCCAGTTTCAGCACTGGCATGTTGAGAAATTGCCGCACCTGCAACGACAGAATATAAATCTGGCAGGCCAGGCACCGGCTCTCCTAACGAACCGCCCATGTGTGCCTGTAGTGACGCAACGAGCTGTTCTTTGTCAGTAGCAGACTCTATTTGTAGGTCGTTCAACCAATAGCTGGAAGCCGTCTTCTGCCCCAACTCTGCAATAATCCGCTGAGCCTCATCTAAGCCAAATACACTCTCAAGGCGCTGGCAAAAATCCCCGGCAAATTGAAAATCCTCCGGCAATTGATCTACCAACGCCTGATTAACAGGGAGTGCTACAAATTTGTTTGCTTTGGCCACGACTAAAATTCTCTCAATTGCATTTACTTAGCGTTGTTTAAGCTTAAGAACCACGAAAAATGGATGGCACCAGAACTTTATGCAGCGGTAGTATTACGCAAAGTGCATGGGGTAAATACACTCCATAGTACATTCGCCAAATAAATTAGAGGAGCAGCCTTTTTGAAACTCGCAAAACCCGCATTAGACGTTGGCTTATACACCAACCAACTAGACCCAAGCTTGGCATTTTGGCAAGACCAAGTTGGTCTCACATACAGCGAAATGTTGCCCCTAGGCGGCGGCGCTAGGCAACATCGACACGCCATTGGCGACAGCGTACTGAAGGTTAATCATAGCCGCCACGCGCTTGAGGCCGGTGACAGTGGTCTGAGCAAACTAAGCATCTACAGCGCATCTGTAGAAGAGCCTGCACAGCTTTTAGACCCAGACGGCAACCACATAGACCTTTGCCCAATCACCGCGCAAAGTCCTAATTTGTCCCTTACGCTGGCAGTGACAGATTTAGCACGCAGTGAAGAATTTTACGCCCAAACCTTGGGACTACCCCAAGACACCGAAGGCGGCTTTCGAGCCGGCGCGTCGCAGATATTACTCACACAGGGCGGCAGTTTAGGCGAGGTGCCACAAAAAGCACTGGGGCTGCGTTATATGACCTTTCAAATTTTTGATGTGGTGGCCGAACACGCCCATGTGATCAGCAACGGCGGTAGCGAAGGCATGGCCCCGGTACGCCTGGGAGAAGTTGCCTTTATCAGTTTTGTACGCGACCCAGACGGCAACTGGATAGAGCTCAGCCAAAGAAAATCTATCACTGGATCTCTCGCTTGAGAGGCTAAAACCACCTTCAAGCGCATTCAGAGCAAGGTCAGACTAGACTCAGGCTGACCTAATGGGTATACCTGTTCACTCACCATTCCTTTCGTAAAATCAGTTATTCCGGAGACAATCAATGGGCCTTTTCTCTTTTCTCGTTCTCGTGGTCATCGCTTACTTGATATGGCGCATCAGCGATCAACTACCCGATGTTTTGTATAGATTGAGCGAGATACAAAAAGACATCGCAGAACTCAATAGACGCAGCAGTGAAAGCACAACTGAAACAATTGCGGACAAGACAAAGCCCGCAACTAAGAAAAAACCTAAAGCAGAAGATTAGACTAATGTACTGTGCAATTTTGAACCGGAGCTAAGCCAACCATGCAAGCAAACGAGGGTCAGTCCGCAGAAAAAAATCGTCTGCGCAAAAAAAGTTTAGACTGGCGTGTGCGCTTCGGCCTAGCGATAACTGCTGCTTGGATATTTCTTGGCAGCAGTTATATCACCGGGCAAATCGGTTGGGCGGCTTTTTCACGCCTCCCGGCTGAACAACTGGGCAGTTTTTTAGAGGGCGCCTTCGCACCCCTAGCTTTTCTTTGGTTAGTTATCGGCTATTTCTTGCAGCAAAAAGAGCTAGAGCAAAATACCCAAGCCCTGCATGCACAAGCATTACAAATTGGCCGCACCGCAGAACAAGCCATTATTCAATCTGAAAAATTGGCAGCTAGCGAACTCCACGCCCGTCAAGAAGCCTTTTTGCAGATTGCACAATTGGTGCGCGCCCAACTCGGCACAATTACCGGTTTACTGTATACCTCAAGCCAAGGTGACTCAGGCGACGGCACAGTAAATCCAGAAGAAATGACTCGATTGTTTTCAGAACAGAGCAATGGCGACCTAGACTTGTTCAGCCGACGGCTGATACAAACAATCATTGTGGTCGAAGACGAAAAACAACGCTTTGAACTATTTTACGGCACAGCCATTCGCGCCAGACACAGCAACCATTTTCTGTTCGCCTTTGAACGCTTAATGCGCAATGTAAAAGAAGTAGATCCCCAAGGCATGCTCGAAGACGCTCTGATCTCCAGCGCCAACGGACTACTTTACGCCAGAATGAAAGGCCACCAGGCTAATGCACCAGTAGAATGGTCAGACCATGAAAAAACCGGAACTCAGATCCACCTCTAGGAATCTAAATATGAAAATACAATTCCCCAGCGCACTGATCTTGCTCTGCGCCAGTTCACTCAGCTTCACCAACACATGGGCGGCAGACCGCTTTGACAGTGTAGAAATCAAAGCCCAACCTGTTAGCGGAAGCGTACATATGCTCACTGGCTCAGGAGGCAATATTGGCGTATCCATTGGTACGGACGGCACACTGATTATTGATGATCAATTCGCGCCACTGGCAGAAAAAATACAAACTGCACTAACCACTTTAGGTGGCGACCGACCAAAACTGATTTTAAATACCCACTTTCACGGCGACCACACCGGCAGCAATCCTAGTTTTGGCAACGGTGGCACCATTATCGCCCATGACAATGTTCGCGTGCGCCTAGCAGGCGAAGAAAATTTCGCAGCCAGCGGCTTACCCGTAGTCACCTATGCCAAGCAGCTTACCGTTCACTTTAACGGCGACGAACTGGCGCTAATACACTTACCTAACGGTCATACAGATGGCGACAGTGTGGTGTGGTTTAAGCAAGCGAATGTAATTCATATGGGCGATCATTTCTTTAACCATGCATTCCCCTACATAGATGTAGGCAGTGGAGGCAGCGTTGCCGGCGTTATCCGCAACCTCGAGCATGTGATCCAAATGGTACCAGCCAACATCAAGATAATTCCCGGCCACGGTCCAATGGGCACTGTTACCGATTTGGGCAGAAGCCTAACTGTCATCAAGGCCACGCAAAAAATTGTCCAACAAGGCATGCAAACGGGTTTATCTGACAGCGCAATTGAAGAGCAACTCAGCAGCTATGCAAACTGGGGCAAAGGCTTTATTAACACATCACGCTGGATCAGCATTATCAAAAGCGACCTAGAAAAAAATGCCAGCAGATAAAAGCGCTAAAAGTATGCAAGACCCGTTAAAGCAATTCCACGCAGAACGCCAATTGGCGCGCGACGCCGGCGACCCAATGGCACACGTTTGTGTGCTGGCAACAGTAGATAAGCAAGGTCGCCCGCAAGCGCGTACGTTGGTGCTGCGAAATGTAAATCACGAAGGCCAGCCACGACTGGCACTGTTCATCAACGCCAGCAGCCCAAAATGGACAGAGCTGGCGAATAGCGAGAGCGTGTCAGTGCAGGTGTATTGGCCTAGCGTAGAGTTGCAGTACCGAATGCAGGTAAAGGCCGAAACGCTAAATCCGCAAATGGTGGCCGAAAGCTGGCAGCTCCGACCCGACGCGCCAAAGAACATGGATTGGCTATATCAACAACAAGCCCAAAGCACCATGGTTGCAGACAGACAAGCGCTACTCAGCCAGTTAAATCAGCTTAAGACACCAGAGCCACTAGTCGCCCCAGAAGGCGCAAAAGGCTTACTGCTGCAAATAATAGAAATAGAACGGTTAGATTTAACCCAAAGCAACGGCGTACATGACCGAACGCAATACACGTTAAATAACAATGAGTGGCAAAAACAAACACTGGTACCTTAAATTGGTAACTCTAGAAGTGCTTTAAAGACAGCGCTTTAAATACAGTGCTTTGAATAAAGTGCTTTGACTCAAACACTTTAAATTAAGCGCTTTAGATTAAGCACTTTAGATTAAGCACCTTGGCTTGAGCAGCTTGGCCTGAACACCTTGGATTAGAGACCATAGGTTAGAGACCTCGGTTTTGCTGCAATAGTTGTAGCCGTCCAAAGCACATGGCTATGCAAGCAAAGACCATGTTAGATGCAAAGCCATCATCCAAAGACATCACCAGAAGGCATAACTCACCCTAAATTAGAACTAAAACTTCAGCTCATCTAGCTCAGCGGTGACAATGCCCCTAAGGTTGCTAAAGCAGGTCTTTTTTGCAATATCAATAAAGCCCGCAATAAACGGCGCATCCGCTTGGTCCGCACGCACCGCGCCATAAAGCGTAGGCCACACACCCTCCTCACCCAGCGAGCGCACTGCAACATAGTCATTTTCCAAATATTCATGCAACGCCCAGTTGGGCAAACAGGCCACACCACGACCACTGGCCACCAACTGAATAATCATCGTCGTTAACTCGGCATGCCTAACCCGCTTCGGCTCAACCCCAGCCAAATCCAAAAAGCTGGTAAACAAGTCCAGACGATCACGATCAACCGGGTAAGTAATCACCACTTCCTCAGCCAAATCGCTGGGCTCAACCCAAGGCTTTTGACCCAAATCATGACCTTTAGCAACAGCCAACTGCGCCTCGTAGCTAAACAAAGGAAAATAGTGAATGCCCGGCTCGTTAACCGGGTCCGCAGTAATGACCAAATCTAAGTCACCCCGCGCCAACGCAGGCAGCGGCGCAAAATGAAAACCACTGGCAATATCTAGCTCAACGTCAGACCAATCGTCACGATAAGAATCAATAGCAGGCAACAGCCACTCAAAACAACTGTGGCATTCAATGGCCATAAAAATACGCCCAGACTCGCCACCAGCCAACCGCTGCAAATCTAACTCGGCACTGTGTACCCTAGGCAACACCTCATCGGCCAGTTTAAGCAGGCGATTACCCGCGCTGGCAAAACGCACAGGCCGGGTCTTGCGCACAAACAATGCACAGCCAATGCGAGTTTCCAGCTCTTTAATTTGATGAGACAAAGCCGACGGCGTTAAGTAAACCCGCTCCGCAGCCTCCACCAAACTGCCGGTGTCACGCAAAGCCACCAAAGTACGCAGATGGCGCATTTCCACTTGAGACATGAATTTCACTCACCATTAAATTTTCGAAAACGCATTGTATTCATGTTCGGACTTTAAGTCACGGGGGTCATGCACATACAACATGAAAAACTAGGCGACAAACTAGGTAAAGAACTAGGTGAAAAACTAGGAGAAGAGCTAGGAGAAAAACTATGCAAAAAAGCTAGGTGGCAAATTAGGCCGCAAGGCTGACGAATAATAAGAGACGAACTTTTTGGCAAGCCCTATCGCCGTATCACTAGACCAATCAAGCAATAGCTAGGTGGTATCAAAATCAAGACAGACTGTCGCATACCTGTTCAGTTAGTTTTGTAAGATCTAACCATAACTTTTTCATTCAGCATAATTCATGCCACTGAAACAAACGCACTATTCATCCGTTATAAAAATGCGGCGGCGTAAAAATGGAACAACTGGATCAACTCAAAGCAATATTGCACTCCAAGCGAGCGAACATCTATTACCTCGAAAAATGTCGGGTAATGCAAAAAGATGGTCGAGTCCTCTACCTCACCGAAGCAAAAGCCGAAAATCAATATTGGAACATTCCAATAGCCAACACCACTTGCTTATTGTTAGGCACCGGCACATCTGTCACCCAAGCGGCCATGCGCATGTTGGCATCAGCGGGCGTATTAGTTGGCTTCTGCGGAGGCAGCGCAACTCCGTTACTGATGGCCACAGAAATAGAATGGATGACACCCCAAAGCGAATACCGCCCCACCGAGTATGTGCAGGCCTGGATGCAATTTTGGTTCGACCCAGAAAAACGCTTAACCGTAGCCCAACAGTTCCAACACACACGCATGGACTTCATACAAACCATTTGGAATAAAGACCGCGAACTGAAAGCCCACGGCATATCCGGCGAAGAACCCAGCATGCAAAAAGCCATAGAGCGCTGCCGCGACAGAACAGATCATGCTGTGAATGTAGGAAACCTCTTACAAGCAGAAGCAGAACTCACCAAAAAATTCTATCGATATATAGCAACCACAGTGGGTTATGGCGATTTCACCCGACAACGAGACGGTCAAGATCTAGCCAACAGCTTTCTAAACCACGGCAATTACCTAGCGTACGGGTTAGCGGCCACAACATTGTGGGTACTGGGCATACCACACGGCTTCGCCGTCATGCACGGTAAAACACGAAGAGGCGCATTGGTATTTGATGTGGCTGATCTTATTAAAGACGCCCTAGTACTGCCCTGGGCGTTTATCTGCGCCAAAGAAAATGCGACAGAACAAGAGTTCCGTCAACAGTGCTTACAAGCCTTCACAAACCACGACGCCTTAGGCGTGATGTTTGAAGAAGTAAAAAGAGCAGCGTTAACGAATGGTGCGGAGGAGCAATAGTCACTTTCTGCTAAAGTACCAAATATCCCCAACCCTCTAGTTTCAACGCAAAATATTGTGCGATCGCGTCGATACCGATTCGCTATAACCGTTAGTATAAAAAATTATACCGAACGTCGAAAAAATTAAATAAAATTAAGAAAAGTTAGTGGTAAAAGTTGAATACCTAGTCCACCAAGCCCATCATGCCAACATCTTTCCTAAGTGAGTAAAAAATTGAAAATAATCCGCTACTACATTGTCGTAATCTTCATACTCTTGCCTGCCCAAAGTCAGCTTCTCAAGTTGACACAAAGAAGCTATCCGGGGGCGAGCGTTGAACTGAACATTACGCAACACCTAATACTACCGAACAGGTAGCTCAGAAGACTAAGTTTTCGAAATTGCTATTTAACTGCCGAGTAGGCAGAAAGACATAAACTATGTGGACTGTATCGAGTTAACACAGACTATATTAGTCAGTCAAAAAAGGTAAGTTCCCATGATGGTCACTTTTGTATCTCAATGCGAAAAGAAAGCGCTTAGCCGCACCCGTCGTGTATTGGACGCTTTCGCTAATCGTATTGGTGATAACACTTGGCAAACGGTTATTACACTAGAAGGATTGGGAGCGGTGAAAAACTTATTGCGCAAATCTGCCAGCAAAAACACGGCGGTGAGTTGTCATTGGATACGCAGCAGATCTAGAAGTGACCTTGTTTGGGTTGTTGGCAATAAGGCGAAGTTTAACGCGCAAGGCGTGGTGCCGGTTAACACAACAAAAAGAGATGTGTTGAAATCCGATTGGCAGAACAATTGGTCTCAAGCGTTCAGTATTCAGGTGGTCGCTTCCCTTGCTGCCCTACTCCATGATCTGGGCAAAGCGACTGTTGGCTTTCAACGTAAACTGCAAAAAAATGCGCCCCGCGGCCTCCCTGACACCTACCGCCACGAATGGATTTCTCTTCACTTGTTTAATTGTCTTATTCGGGGCTGCACAACAGATGAAGAGTGGTTAAACAGATTCACTCAATTACCTGCATTTTTGAGCGAAGAACCAAATTGGCTCAAAGAGTTTGGAAGCCAGCGTGAGTGTAGTGGGCTAGACGACAGGCCGCCTTTGGCCCAATTGTTAGGCTGGTTAATTGTTACCCATCACCGCTTACCTTTTTACAACGAACAGTACTTTTTACCCACAAAACGCAAGGCTCTTCGCCAGAGCGCATTTTTATATGACTCAAGCGTTCAAGATTTTCTCGCCGAGCTGAAACCAGCAGAATACTGGATTAAAAATCCCAAAGACTGGGACAACAGAGGCGACCACTCAGACTACTGGACCCTTAAAGCCCCGCTGCAAGATAACAAGAAATGGCAAACCGCTATTGCGCGATGGTCAAAAAAGGCGCTCGGTCATAGTCCTCTGCTCACCTCCGCCGCAGAGCTGCGCGGCAACACGCTTTTTCTTCATCTCACCCGGCTGTGTCTCATGGTGGGTGATCACAACTTTTCTAGCTTGACGCTAGACCAGAGCAATAAAGTTATAACCCCTGATCGCTTCCAAGCGGGCGGCCTTCTCGCAAATACCGATCAAACTAGCAGAGATCCGAAACAGGCCCTAGACCAGCACCTGCTCGGCGTGGCACTTTTTACCTCGCATTTCGCACGAACCCTTCCGCAGCTAGCACAAAAACTGCCCTACCTAACCGGTGAAAGTGCCAAAGAACTAACGGCCAGAACCAGCATTAAAAGGTTCCAATGGCAGAACAAAGCTTTTGATCTAGCCAAAAACATACAGGCAGATGCACAAAACCAAGGCTTCTTTGGCATCAATATGGCGTCTACGGGCACAGGAAAGACCATTGCCAACGCCCGCATTATGTATGGTCTGAGTGATCCAAACCAAGGTGCGCGGTTTACCATTGCACTGGGACTTAGAGTACTTACTTTGCAAACCGGTCAGGCCCTTGGCGATAAAATGAAACTCACCAAGAGAGAGTTAGCAGTATTAATAGGCAGCAGTGCTAGCCGTAAACTGTTTGTAATTAACCAAGAAAATAGCGACGGCTACCAGCTTGATGATGAATTTGAAGCCATAGGTTCTGGTTCATTGGAGAATTTGGTAGACGAAGAGGTGCACTTCGAAGATGACATGATAGAGGACGGCCTAATTCAAGACCTAGGCACTGTCATTGAAAACCCCAAAGCCCGCAGTTTGCTATTTGCGCCGGTAGTAGCCTGCACAATAGACCATATGATTAAAGCCACTGAAACCGCGAGGGGCGGCAAACATATAGCACCTATGCTGCGCTTACTCAGTAGTGATTTGGTCTTAGATGAGCCAGACGACTTTGGTCAATCTGACATGGCTGCCCTTACGCGCCTAGTGCATTTCGCCGGTGTGTTAGGTAGCAAAGTGCTTTTGTCTTCAGCGACGTTAACCCCTGATTTGAGCGCCGGTCTTTTCACCGCCTATAGTGCTGGAAGAAAAATATGCAACGAACAGCAGGGTATTACCAATGGCAATATCAAGTGCGCGTGGTTTGATGAAAACAAAGTGTCTAGTAGCAACTGCGACTCGCACAGCGAATTTGAAACTGCACATAAGGTATTTGTGGACAGAAGAGTAGCAAAGTTACAACAAGCTCCCACTCGGCACTGGGCTGAGGTATTACCCGTCGAGTTGCCTCCTCCCCCCGAAAATACGGCAATTCACTACGCGGGCCTCGCCCGAATACTGCTAGATGAGAGCTATCAATTACATCAACAGCACGCTGAAACCAAAAACGGTAAGAGCGCCAGTGTCGGTCTTATACGTATGGCGAACATTGGCCCACTAATCCACCTTGCATTGGAGTTTTACAAACCAGAACTGAGTATTGAAGGTGTGCAATTTCACCTTTGCTGCTACCACGCCCAACAACTACTCATACTGCGCAATGGCATTGAAACAAAGCTCGACAAAATTCTCAGCCGTTCAAGTGACAGCTGTCTTTTTGATCACCCAGAAATAAGCACACGAATTGATCAAGGCGATGCCGAACATCACGTGTTTATTGTACTCGCAACCGCGGTGGCTGAAGTAGGTCGCGACCACGACTACGATTGGGCCATTGTAGAGCCCTCATCAATGCGCTCCATAATTCAATTAGCCGGGCGAGTTTGGCGTCATCGCCCAAATAAAGTTGCAGCCAGCATAAATATCAAAATATTGGACGCTAACGTCAAGGCGCTTGGCAAAGGCAACTCACTAGGGCTTGGTGACGCTGTGTTCCAACGGCCAGGGTTTGAGGGTGGCGATGAAGGCTGGCTCCTGCAAAGCCACAAAGTCAGCGAACTGATCAGCCCAGAGCAAATGCACCCACTCAATGCATTACCACGCATATCCAAAGCAGAAAAAATGCAACCTACGGCAAGCCTTGCAGACCTAGAACACCACGTAATGCGAACGCTATTGAACAACCCAAGCAGTAACTACGTTAACGCGCTATGGGCTGAAGGCGGCAGCTACGCGCTTAACTGCCACCTACAAAAAATCAGCCCTTTTCGAGAGCAAAATAAAAAGCAAAGCGA
>CAJJAQ010000061.1 GCA_905182095.1 uncultured Pseudomonadales bacterium
GAAACAACTGCCAACCACAGCGAACGCCAACCACTACGAGCGGCGCCTTCAAAATCTTTTGCGCCCAAGTGTTGGCCCACCAAGGTTGACCCCGCAATGGAAAATCCAAAACCAATGGTCATACACACGGCTAAAATGTTTACCCCAATGTTATAAGCGGCAAAAGCCTCGGTACCATAGTTCTTACCTATCACGATCAAGAAAATGAAAAAACCTAACTGAAACACACCCTGCTCTAGAGCTGCCGGGTAACCAATATCTAACAACTGGCGCAAGCGCGCTTTACGCCACCAGCCGTTTACTACGTGACGAACGCGGAACTTTTGTTTAACCCACAGAATAAGCTGCACGAGAGAGCCAATTGTAAATGCAATTCCCGCAGCGGCTGCAGCACCAGCAACACCCATTTGCGGCATACCCCAGTGGCCAAAAATAAAGGCATACAGCAACGGTAGGTTGAGCAGGTTGACACCGCCACTGATCCACAATGGTGTCCAGGCATCTCCTGATGCTCGCAGAGCGGCGCCCAAAATCAGCATGCCGGCAAAAGCCACGTTAAAAAACGCCAGTAAGCGAATATTTTCCGTAGCCATAGCGAGGGTTTGTTCATCTAGACCAAAAACCCCAGCTAGGGAGCCGGCAAAGAAAAATCCAAGGGTGGCAACAACAAGAGACAGGGCGCAACCTAATACCAGCGATGCCATAGTCACTCGGCTGGCTTCTTCGTAATCTCCAGCACCCCATGCGCGCGCCACCAAAGCAGTAGTGCCCGCACTTACCGCCATTAAAATGGCTAACATGGCAAACATCACACGCTGACCAGCACCCACCGCGGCCAAAGCCTGAGGACCCAACTCACCGACAAATTTGGTTTGCACCATACCAACAACGGTATAACTTAAATTACCTAGAATACTTGGCAGAGCCAATTGCCAAATTGACGGGCGCGCATATTCAGGCGCTTGGGTCTCTGCCGGTGTTATTTTGGCATTGGATATCTCAGGGGAAGTGCCACCTTCAGCATCAATATCAGTTTTATTCTTATTAAGCGGAATTTCGTCTGTCACAGATATCGCAAACCTTTGTTAGTATCCCGACTCGAATTAGGAGAGAGAAACCATGTCAAATGAAAATAGCGGCACAACTACGCAAAATGAATATGCCGATATAGAGGTCACATTGAACGACCATGTCGCCGTGATAGAGATTCAACGACCTCCATACAATTTTTTCGATCTCAGCCTGATACAACAAATAGCTGATGCTTTCGAGCACGCGGATAACGATCCACAATGTCGAGTAGTTGTCTTAGCTGCTGCTGGCAGAGCATTTTGTGCAGGCGCGAACTTTGGCAGCGGCCAGACAGATGGCGACCGAAGCCCAGAGTTTACAGAGGAAGGCTTCCAGAACACCACCGGAAAACTCTATTCTGAGGCAATTCGTCTGTTTAAAAACAAAAAACCCATCATTGCGGCAATTCACGGCGCTGCAATTGGCGGTGGATTTGGTTTAGCCTGTGTTGCTGACTTTCGCATCGCCAGTCCCAAAGCACGCTTTGCTGCCAACTTCGTAAAACTGGGCCTACACCAAGGGTTTGGTATTTCCGTTACGTTGCCACGCTTAATTGGCAGGCAAAATGCCACCAGGCTGTTGCTTTCAGGGCGGCGTATAAATGCGGAAGAAGCGTTATCTTTGGGACTTGTCGACGAAGTGGTGGCTGAAGGTGAACTGCGCAGCGCAGCAATGAAACTGGCCTTAGAGTTGGCAGCAAACGCGCCACTGGCCATACAATCGGTTAGAGCAACAATGCGGCAGGGTTTAGCTGAAGCAGTTGCAGCAGCAACGGTCCACGAACTTGCCGAGCAGCAGTGGCTACGCGCAACGAAAGACGCTTATGAGGGCATCTGTGCAGTCAGCGAACGACGACCGGGCAATTTTACGGGTCAATAGTTAGGGCGGCAAATAAAGCAAAAGTTAATGCGGCAGTTAAGGCGGCAGTTAAGGCAAAAACTAAAGCAATAAAAAGCACTTTAAACACTCACAAAAATTAATCAAAAAAAGCAAAATGGAGAGATAGGTTATGGATTTAGGCAAACTTGGCGTCTGGTATTTCTTAGACGGTATGTCAGCAGCAGACGGCGCAACCGCAGCAAAACGCATGGAAGCGCTGGGTTATGGCACGTTATGGCTACCTGAAACTGTGGGCAAGGACCCCTTAGTAATGTCTTCTTGGTTGATGGCAAATACGCAAAAGCTCAACTTGGCTACGGGTATTGTGAACATCTATAACCGTGAACCCGGCGTTACCGTTGCTGCACAAAAAACATTGGCAGAACAATCCGGTGGCCGCTTCGCCTTAGCAATAGGCGTTTCCCACAAGCCCCTAGTTGAGGGTGTTCGAGGTTTAGAGTACGGCCCACCGCTTGCCACTATGCGCACATACCTAGAGCGTATGGCCACAGCACCGTACAACGGCTTGCCCCCGGCTGAGACTCCACCGACACTCATAGCGGCCCTAGGTCCAAAAATGCTCGAATTGGCAAAAACCAATACCGATGGCGCTCATCCCTACTTCACTTCGCCAGTGCATACAAAAATGGCCAGAGACATTTTGGGTGAGGGTCCGTTGTTGTGTGTAGAACAGAAAGTGATTCTAGAAACCGATACAGCAAAGGCTCGAGAACTTGCACGGCCAGTGGCTAAGATCTACAACAGATTGCCAAACTACCGGAACAACTGGTTGCGTATGGGTTTGAACGAAAGCGATATAGATAACCTGAGTGACAAATTTATTGCTGCGACCTTTGCCTACGGTGATGTGGATGCAATTAAGGAGCGAATTGCAGAACATATGGATGCTGGCGCCGACCACGTATGCATACAGCCGGTAAATCCAAATGGCGTATTTGGCGATCTACACTGGGAATGTCTAGAAGCGTTAGCGCCCTAAAAAAGAGAAGCATTAGCGCCTTAGCAAGAGAGGCGCTAGTTAAAAAATGCCAAAGCGGTAGAACATTGGGTTTTACCGCTTTTCGCAAACAGCCGGTAGATACAGTCTAAATCAGCGAAGCAATTGTCACCTACCTAAGCTCTAACTACTTAAGCTCTAACTATTTAAGCTCTAACTACCTAACTTCTAACTACCTAACCTCGACCTACCTCGGCCTACTTCGGCCTACTTCGGCTTAGGTAAATTCAGAGAAGGCCCCGTACTTGCTACGGAAATAAAGCAGAGGCTCACCCTCATCCTGTGTTTGACCTTGAAGAGATTCAAAGTGGCGCACTCGGCCAACGGCTATAGTGTGATCGCCAGCATCGTGTTCAGCATCTAAATCGCATTCTATATAAGCCAAAACACCGGCTAATATCGGCGCGCCTAACAAACCTTCACGCCACTCAACTGTGGCAAATTTATCAGCACCAGGCTGCGCCATGGTGACGCAAACATCAGCTTGGTCAGCTGCCAAAATATTAATACAGAAACTACCGCTAGCACGAATCTTCGGCCAGCTAGAGGAGGTTTTGCCGGGACAAAACGCGACCAAAGGTGGATCTAGCGAGAGCGAGACAAATGACTGAGCAGCAAAGCCAACTGGCGCACCTTCAAAATTTGCAGTGACTATGACGATACCAGAACAGAAATTGCCCATTGTTTGACGAAACGCTGCACCGTCAAAGTGCTCCCCCGAAATCTCTGCCATGATCATGCAGCCTTATTATATTTTTCCGAGGGCTATCATACCGCAAAGAACAGCAAAGATTAGAATGTCGCACACGTGGGTCAGGCCTTGTCCGCAAGCAGCACCTTGCAAAAAGCCTAAACCAATAGGACCATTCTATTGGTCCGAAGCCTTTGCTTAAGAGAAAGCCTCTGCTTAAATACCACTGCTTAATCAACTAGCAGCCATAAGACAACAAATTTGAGGAATTAACGGTGAGCGATCTATCCACATTCAGAACAGACACCAGAAGCTGGCTAGAGGCCAACTGCCCGACATCAATGCGCACGCCAATGCCAGAAGAGGAAACCGTGTGGGGTGGTCGTAAGCAGCAATGGGCTAACGAAGATTGTAAATTGTGGTTAGAGCGCATGGCTGAGAAAGGTTGGACAGTACCGCGCTGGCCGGCAGAGTATGGCGGCGGCGGTTTAAGCGCTGACGAAGACAAAGTTCTACAACAAGAATTAGGTCGCATTAAAGCGCGCTCACCACTACAGAGCTTTGGCATATGGATGTTAGGGCCAGCACTGCTTGAGTTCGCTACGGAAGAACAAAAGAGACACTACTTACCGCAAATCGCCAGAGGAGAAATCCGCTGGTGCCAGGGTTATTCAGAACCCAACTTCGGCTCCGACCTTGCCGGCCTACAAACAAAAGCAGAGGATCAAGGCGACCATTACCTAGTTAATGGCGCAAAAATTTGGACATCCTACGCCAATGAAGCGGACTGGATTTTTTGTTTAGTGCGTACCAATCAGCAAGTCTCCAAACACGAAGGCATCAGCTTTCTCTTATTCGATATGGCCAGCGAAGGGGTGAGTACGTCGCCAATCCAGCTAATCAGCGGTGCATCGCCCTTTTGCCAGACCTTCTTTGATGATGTTCGAGTACCCAAAACTCAGTTGGTCGGCGAGTTAAACAAAGGCTGGGGCATTGCCAAACGCTTGCTACAACACGAACGTCAAATGATCTCAGGCATCGGTGGCAACAGCGCCCTGGGCGGTTCATCTAGCAAGTTACATGACATTGCAAAAGCCTATGTTGGCGAAGAAGCTGGGCGTATTGCAGATCCCGCGATCCGGGAAAAAGTGGCCGTACAAGAAATCAATGACAAAGCCTTTCAGCTGACTATGGCTCGTGCAGGGGAAGAAGCCAAAGCAGGTAAAGCCGACGGCAATCTGGCGTCTATCTTTAAGTTCTATGGCACTGAACAGAACAAGCGCAAGTATGAGCGCATGTTAGAAATTATGGGTACGCAAGCTGTGGGCTGGAGTGGCGATGCTTTTTCCAGCAAGGAAATAGGCACCACCAGGCAATGGTTAAGATCTAAAGCCAACTCCATTGAAGGCGGCACCAGCGAAGTGCAATTGAATGTCATTGCCAAACGCGTATTGGGCTTACCTGACTAGTAGCTTTACCTGAAATAGGTACGACCGGATTAATTCGGTCGTGCAATTGATTTTGTGCGACGCTAATGCACTGACCTTTTTCTTCCCGCCCTCTTATCCGCTCTTGGCCGCTCTTAGCCGCTCTTAGCCTATAGAGGCCTATCTAGATCTATCAAGGACGCCTTGGCCTCTTCACCCTGCACTTACTTACCAGAGCACCGGCTTAACCACCGCCAAGAGAATCACTAACGGTATGCTAATGGCCACCCAAGGTGACACCGTTTTCAGAAACTGCCAGTGCAGTGCTCGGCCTCTACCCCAACCATCTACATCACTCTCTCGGTTTTTCGAAATCCTGGGTCCAAGCACATGAGATATCCAAACATCCAAAATTTCTAGGGGAATAAAAAAGCCGACAACAATCACCAACTTGATCAGCAACCACGAGCTATCGGTCGTCCAACCTGCCAGCAAAAACATCAACAAGCCGGTAATGAGCACCACAGGAAAAGCGATGTGTTCAAGCACTACGGTTTTATCAAATTGCTCATAGGCCCAAATCAAACGCCGTTGCAATTCCATATTTTGCGGATCTTTTTTTACTGCAAATAGCGTGGTGCGAAAGTAATAAACATAAGCGCCCACGGCGCTCATGCTCCAAATCATCACCGAAAACAGATGAATGAATTTGATATAGGGGTAATACACCATCAGATTATCTGTCATTGGTATTTCCTGTTTATGCGCACCGTATTTAGAGAGACCAAACGCCTTAAAACCATCAGGGCAGGTAAAAGCTAAAACAGCGAATATAATTGAGCTAATAGACCCAGACGGACGAATACAAACTCGTGACGAGCAACCTATCACTACCAACACTAAGCACTACCAAGCACTACCAAACACTGGGCAAATAGACCTTTAATATAAAAGCCGGTTGCATTTCCCCATGCTAACTTCATCATATGCCCCTTAACTGCCTAATAGGATTGTCGCCATGGAAATGATTATATTGCTCGTTGTTGTCGCGGTACTGGCTTTTTGGCTGGTTGCTATTTACAACAAACTTGTTGCGTTGAAAAACCGCCAAGAAAACGGTTTTTCGCAAATTGAAGTACAACTAAAAAGGCGTTATGACCTGATCCCCAACCTGGTAGAAACCGCTAAGGCCTACATGGCGCATGAACGCGAAACACTAGAAGCTGTTATCAATGCGCGTAATGACGCCTCTGCTGGCCTTGCCGCCGCAGCGGGCGACCCAAGCAATGGTGCGGCCATGCAAACCCTTGCAGGCGCCGAAGGTATATTAGGCAGTGCCATGAGCCGACTGAATGTGGTTATGGAGGCCTACCCTGACCTCAAAGCCAATCAGAATATGATGCAGCTTACTGAAGAGCTCACCTCAACTGAGAACAAAGTTGCCTTTTCTCGACAAGCATTTAATGACCAAGTTACCGAATACAATACTTACCGCAGTTCCTTTCCGCCGGTGATGGTTGCAGCAACCTTTGGCCATCCCAGTGACGCTCAACTACTAGAATTTGAAGATTCTGCTGCTATTCAGGCAGCACCCAAAGTTTCCTTCTAGCACAGCAACTGTCAGCAAATGCGGGGCATAATAATTAATGGTTACCAATAATCTATGAACTTTTTCAAAGCCCAAGACCAAGCTAAGAGTAAGACTAAGCAGCTAACATTTTTGTTTGTAGCTGCCTTGGTCTCACTACTTATAATGGCTAACTTACTCGTAGCCATTATGTTGAGCTTTGAAAACCCCGAATCCAATTTCGCCCAGACTATTGCGCAAACACCACCGGAAACCTGGCTTTTCATTAGTTTCGGCGTAGGCGGCGTGGTGGCGGTTGCGAGCTTATTCAAATACCTCACCCTGCGCGGTGGCGGCAAAGCGGTGGCCGAATCTTTAGGCGGCATACTGATCCACCAGAACACGAGTAACGCTCAAGAAAAACGGTTACTCAACGTAGTGGAAGAAATGGCCATTGCTGCGGGACTGAGCGTGCCGCCGGTTTATCTCATTCGGGAAAACAGCATCAATGCATTTGCCGCAGGATTTGCGGCCAATGATGCCGTGATTGGTATTAATCAAGGCACGCTAGATCTGCTCAATAGAGAAGAGTTACAGGGTGTAGTGGCCCACGAGTTCAGCCATATTTTAAATGGCGACATGCGTATAAACCTGCGTCTTATGGCGTTACTACACGGCATTTTATTTTTGGGCATCATCGGCGGCAGCTTTCTTCGAGGTTCAATGTTTAGCCGCAGCAAAGAGCGCGCCGGCATAATCGCCCTGGGTATTGGTTTGTTGATTATCGGTTACGGCGGCACCTTTTTCGGCAACATAATTAAAGCCGCCGTCAGCCGCCAGCGGGAGTTTTTAGCCGATGCTGCCGCAGTGCAATTTACCCGTTCTAATACTGGCATTGCCAACGCGCTAAAAAAAATCGGCGGCCACAGTGTTGGTTCACAAATTGAAAATGCTAACGCAGAACAAAGTAGTCATATGTTCTTTGGCGCCATCAAACCTTTCGCTGCTAACTTAATGTCCACCCACCCCCCGTTAGAGAAGCGTATTCAAGCGCTAGACCCAAGTTGGGGCGGTAAATTTGAAGACACTGGCAGCCAACCTAAAGAATCTACCGGCAGCCCAAGATCGGCCCTGGCCTCTGGTTTCAGCGGCTCGACAACCACATCTGCTCCAGAAGTGGCATCCACACCAGAGGTTAGAGCTACCCAAGCTGAGCTTTTAGCAAGCATCGGCAGTGCCAACTTAGCGCAAGCGCAGGCACTTATTCACAATACAGACCAAAACCTGTTTTCTGCAGCTCACGATACCTTTGAAGCTCGCGGATTGATTTATGCCATGCTCATAGCCGTGGACGCAGATATTGCAAAGAAACAACTGGAGTATGTCGATACTAACGCTGAAGCGGGAGTACCTAGTCATGTGCATCGCTTGCTACCAGCGCTTATGAGGACTAACTACGAACAAAAACTGACCCTGCTGGAAATGGCCGTTCCTAGTCTTAAAGAACTATCAGCCAAACAATACGAACGCTTCAACGACATCACCAATCAACTCATTGTCGCCGATCAACAGGTAGATATTTTTGAATGGGTACTGCACCGCATTCTCACCAAAGAGCTGTACGGACACTTTGTTGCACCTAACAGAAGTAGCGGCAACATCCGCTCATTGAAACGCTTAACTTCAGAACTACATTTGTTGCTCGGCGTTATCGCCGCAGCCGGCATTGCAGATCCGCAAGCGCAAAGTTCTGCTTTCGACACAGGCTGGAAATTATTACCCACTAATAAAGCGAAAACTTTTGCAACGGTGGAATATTTTGACTACGAAGAATTTAACGGCGCGCTGGGCAAATTGCGCGACCTAACACCTCAACTCAAGGCCAGCCTGATGAATGCGTGCATTCATACAGCGTTAGCTGACGGCACGCTCACCCAAGATCAGTTCGCCCTAATCAAAGGCATAGGCGCCACCTTAGATTGCCCACTGCCACCACTGAACGCAAAGCCACAGTAACCCCACAATCTAACTGCGGCCGCACACAACATTCAAAATAGCCATCCAGAAAATTTAACAATCGCTGTTGTTTAGCACTGAATTGAATAAGCTATCTGTGTAAAAATACGCGTTGATTTCAATAGTGACGGCGAAACGGACGGTCAACCACCGCAGCCATTTAGCACAACCGTCTAACGCGATCATCTACAGCAACCATCTACCGAGACCAAAGGGGGCCAGCAATCATGCATGACAATGTGTATGTGGATAAACAGCAGCATATCGTCGACTTCGCCTTTAACAAGGATGTGGTCGCTGTTTTCCCAGATATGATCCGGCGTTCTGTACCCGGCTATGAAACCATTATTCCTATGACCGGTCTAATTGCCGCACGCCACCTAGGCGACGAGGGCACTGCCTACGACCTTGGCTGCTCACTTGGCGCATCGACCCTGGCAATTTTGCAACAGAGCAAAGCAGCTAAAATTCACGTCGTCGGCATCGACAATTCATCTGCGATGATAGAAGAAGCTCGACAACAAATAACTGATAGCAGAGCCTCTTTCGAATGTGCTGATTTACTCAGCACACCGGTCCAAGACGCTAAAGTAGTCGTTCTGAATTTCGTTGCCCAGTTTCTAGAGCCACAGGAACGCCTGGCGCTATTCACACGCCTACAGGCAGAAATGCACCCAGATGGATTGCTTATAGTCTCGGAAAAAGTCCGCAATATGGATGACACCATGCAAAGTGTTTTCGACGAAACTCACCTCAATTGGAAACGCGCCAACGGCTACAGTGATCTCGAGGTCAGCCAAAAACGTCAGGCCTTAGAAAATGTAATGAAAGTAGATACTGAGGAAATGCAGCTACAGCGTTTTCAAGAAGCGGGCTTTAACGTGGCTAAGCAATGGTTTCGCTGCCTCAATTGGGCATCATTTTTGGTCTATAAAAGGTTGCCTACTTCTTGAACGAGCCAAAGGACCTTTTAGACTGGCCGGAAAATTTACCAGAATGGCCAAGACACCTTTTAGCCGAGCGTTTTCGTCGAGAAACCCACGGTGACTTTCCACGTTGGTTCGAAGCCATTAATGCTATGCCTGTGCAGAGCAGTAGGGACATCAAGCTTGAAGAAGATTCGGTGAGCTGCGCACTGGATCTGAATGCCAAAGCCGCTAGCCAATTAAATGAACAACTCATGCACTTGCACCCTTGGCGCAAGGGACCGTTTCAAATCGGCGATACTTTTATCGACACCGAATGGCGCTCAGATTGGAAATGGCGACGCTTAAGTAAAACCCTTGGCAGCTTTAACGGTCAGCGAGTGTTAGACATAGGTTGTGGCAACGGCTATTTCGGCTGGCGTATGCTCGGTGCTGGCGCTAGTGAAGTAATCGGCATAGACCCTACCCTGCTATTTTGTATGCAGCATCAAGCGATACAAAAGTACTTCCAAGACAGGCGCAATTGGGTACTGCCATTAAAGGTAGAAGAAATACCCAACAGCACAACCTTTGACCGTGTCTTTAGCATGGGCGTTTTATATCACCGTCACGACCCTCAAGAACATGTAGACAAGGTCTTTGACCTAACTGCACCCAGCGGCGGCCAAGGTATTATTGAGACCCTTGTGGTGGACGGTGCCGAAAGCTTGTACCCAGATGATCGTTACGCACGCATGCGCAATGTTTGGTGTGTGCCCACCGTTGACGATCTGTGTAGCTGGATGACTACGGCCGGATTCAACGATATTCATGTCATTGACGTATCCACCACCACATTGGCAGAACAGCGCAGCACGCCCTGGATGCATTTCGAATCCCTAGTTCATTCACTGGATCCACATGACCAAACCCGCACCGTGGAGGGACACCCTCGCCCTGTGCGCGCAATGGTTGTGGGTAACAGAGACTGAGCTCTTTTGCTCGGCCCACATTAGCTATTGCACTGTCGGCGCCTAATGCCTCCCCGCACTTTTACCCAACCGGCTCTTATCCGGCTCCTAACTAATAGGTATTTGATCCAGCTTGCTGATTAGCTAAGGTATACTCCATATTTATTCTACGCAAAGCGAGGTGGGCCACTGTGTTTGGCATAATCCCCTTTCAGTTCAGATTCCGCGGCAAGATCAATATTATTTTGGATATGTACTACTGTTTTTTAGAGGCAGGAAGCGTCTCTCTGCACCCTACGCAAATCGCCAAAAAAACCGGAGTGAGCTTTGCTGAAGTTGCCCGTCGACTAGACGCAACACCTGAACTCTTCGTCAAAATTCCTACCCGCCAAGGCGATGTTACGCGCTATAGAGTTACCTCAAGCGCAGCAACAAGAGACCCAGAAGAAGTAGAAGCGCTTGTTTATCAATATGCGCAACGAGAATCAATCCTCCTTTATGCCTTTGCCGGCATGTTCATTACGATGCTGATCATCATCGTATTCACCATCGCCCCAAATCTTTGAGCCACTGCTATGCCAGAAATGTTATCCCCAGAACTCATCCAACTGCGCGACACTTGCGCAGAATTTGCCAGCCAACATCTGCTAATTCATAGCCATCAACCAAGTGCCGGTGTACGTGAGCAAGTGAGAACCGCAGCAAAAGCCGCGGGGCTTTTCACTATGACTCAACCCACCTCATTTGGTGGCAGCGCCGCAGGACAACTGGCCTTATGCGTAGCCCGAGAAACCTTGGCCGCAGCTAACGCGCCATATATGGACAGCGTCTTCGGCCCCAGCCCAGGAGTACTGGGCGGCGTTCAAGAACCTCTCGCCACTTCCCATTTAGCGCCACTCATCGCAGGCGAAAAGCGCAGTAGTTTTGGTTTTACCGAACCAGATGATGCCGAACCGACACGTGGCGTTATTGAAGGCGAAAATATTCTCATCAACGGGCAAAAGTCCTACGTCACAGGCGGCGCGGATGCAGACTTCATTAACGCTCTCGTCAGAGTCGAAGGCAGAGGTCCGTCGATGATTGTTATAGACACCCACTTGCCCGGGGTAAAAATTGAAAACAAATTTATTTCCCTAGATGGCTCACATCACGCCGCCTTCAGTTTTACAGATGTCAGCGTGCCAACCAATCAAATCATTGGCGAACCTGGCGAGGGATTACCCAAAGCCATGCGCCAAATTGGAGATGTCCGCCTCCTGTTCGCCGCTCAAGCCTGTGGCTATATGATTTGGGTTTTAGATTTGCTTAATCAACACCTAAAGAGTCCAGATAAAAGTGGCAGCGCTCGCGGCGACAAAGATGTAGTGCGCTGGCATTACTCCGAGCTACGCATCCAAGCCTTCGCTGCACGCAGCATGCTTTACCGCACAGCACGACTGGCTGACCAAGGCGAAAACATTGTTAACGAAGCCATGGCAACCAAAGTCTTTGCAACTGAGGCAGTAGGGGTGATGGTAGATCGCGCTATTCAATTGGTGGGCGGCACCGCATTGGTTGAAGATCACCCGCTGGCAATTTTATACCGCAAGGTTAGAGGGTGGCGTTTGGCAGAAGGTGCAACCGATGTGCTTAAACTAAATATTGGCCGCGGCATTTTGGAACTAGATAAAGGCCGAATTTAGCCGAGTTCTAGAAACCACTTACAAATGAAAACTGGAATAGAAGCAAACATGAAAACTTATACGGCAAACTTCTCGCTAAAGACATTCGCATCGCTAGCGCTGTTAACGCTGAGCGGTTGTGCCTTTGTAAATTTGACCGACGCCGGCAGCCAAGTGCGTCAAGCCACTGCAGACCAAGTAGTCAACTGCAAATTGGTCGGCGAAGTAGCCAGCCAAACGAAAGATAAAATTGTCTTTAATCGCAATACGGGCAGTGTCAAAGAAGAGTTGATTGTTTTAGCACGCAACAAAGCTGCGGAATTAGGCGCCAATGCAATCGTCACTGAAGGCAAAGCGTACTATGGAGCGCAAAACTTTAAGGCTTATCGCTGCGAAGCATAGGCATAGGCTTAGGCTTAGGCATAAGCATAGACATAGGCATAGACATAGGCATAGGCATAGGCATAGGCATAGGCATAAGCATAGGCATTCACAGCCGGCTACTCACCCCTGAGTGTCACCGAACGGGTGCGTCTATCGACAAGTCATAGTGAAAAAATGTCTAAATGTCGCTTTTCTGACCATAGGTTTCGCGATTAGTTTCTTTACTCGCCGCTGACTTCTTTACCAATAAGTACACAGCGCCGACACCGCCGCGTTGACGTTGGGCCGAGCAGTAGGCAATCACCATAGGGTGTTGAACTAACCAATGCGCCACATAGCTCTTGAGTTTACCCGGTGTTTCGCTGCGTTGACCTTTGCCATGACTGATCAACACACAGCGCCAATTCTTGACACTGGCTTGGTTGACTAGGTTATAGACCAATACCCGCGCTTCCTTCACTGTCTTATGGTGTAAATCAAGTTCACGCTCAATCAGATAGCCGCCTTTGCGCAATTTACTGAACACAGCAAGCTGCACGCCCTCTTGTTTCCACTCCAAAACTTCCAATGGGTCGCGGAGTTGCACTTCGCTCAAGCTGAGCATGTTTTTTTCGTCTTCGACTTTAGCGAAATCTTCGGCAGCTTGCTGTCGTTGCAGGTGGGTTTGGCTGGGCCCTTGCCAAACTGCTTTTGGCGCAGTACTACTGGGATGATTCAACGGCTCGACATCTTGCATCGCCGCCGAAAAGGCATCTTCATCTGTATCAATTTCTTGCATGAGGTAGATCCAATATGCGCCAATATCGACGCAATTAACGCATCAAAAGCCAACTTCAATTTAGTCTATTTAGTTTGTACTACTCAATATAATGCTCGGTAATCGATCAGAACCAGTCTCTGGAATGGGCTGATTACTTTGCGCATGATAGGTAAATATTGGCGAAATCTTTACCCTATCAGTAATGTTTCTACCCGCTGCATGAAACAACCGACAGTGGAAAAATAGCGCATCTCCAGCAGCTAACTCAACCACCTGAGCTTGCTCAATGAGTTTTTGGTTTTCTTTTAGTTCTGGGCGCAAAAATAGATTTCCGTCCAACCGTCCGCGATCAAAATTTTCCGTATGAGTACCAGGAATAACATTAAGGGCACCATTTTCTTCAAGCTCATCGCCCAAGGCGTACCAAATAGATATCAACTCAGGGCGATCAAAAGACCAGTATCTAATGTCTTGATGCCACAGAGTTGCACTACTAAAGCCTGGATACTTGGTCATCACACAATTATGGTGGCATTGGGAAAGCAGCACCTGCTCAGCATTCATTAATTGGGAAAGTATTGCAGCGGCGGAGGCGTTCAGTGCCAATGCCTTTAAATCATCAGACCGGGCATAAGCATGGCGCAGGCGTCGAGGCGTCGAACCACCCACTTCGGAGCGGTGACCAGGGGCGCCGGGGTAACCGACATCAGCTTCTAGCTCGGCAGGCCCAACCAATGGATCAAGATCTTGTTGAATAGATGCCTCTAGATCAGCGCGGGCACTCGCCGACAAAAACCCACGGGCGACAAAGTAGCCGTCTTTGGCAAATGCACTTAAGTCATGGTTTTCTAGTTCAGCAAACATTGGCTTTTTCTCTCACTCAAAGCTTCTACTCAGAACCCGGTTTCAGCAACAAGCCCGAGCCCAATCAATGCGAAAAGTCTTATAGCGTACTATCGACTATGCCGTCACCGTTTACAGTAATTTTTAGCGCACCGGTGGAGGCCCAATATTTGACCTCAATATAGTGATGTTCTTCCCATTCCAACTCAACATTGGTCCAAACATATTGGGGCTCAAGTTCGCCCTTATCACGGCGTTTACGCAAACAATTGTCTAGGTATAACTCAATGGCGCCATCGTCAGTCAAATAAAGATCGAAAGTCTTATGACGGTGGCTAAATTCAAGATGCTTTGACAACACGCTCTCCAGCAGCAAATTTTAGTTTTCAACCTAATTGTAGCAAGCCCATAAAAATTAGCTTTAATAACCCGTCATTAAAATCTGACTTATTGTTAACTTTCCCTCAAGAGATGATTTCGTCACCTTACAGGAAATTCTACAGACCTCTGCTAGTGCCTACATTGGGCGAATAATGAAACCCTTCTCGTGCAACTGATCAGGTTAGAATATTCAAACATCGCATGGGAGGCGGATATGACAGATTCAACTAGATTTGCAAAAGTACTAAAAACACCAGAAGTCATTGCATTAGCATTTGGCGCAATGATCGGCTGGAGCTGGGTGCTGCTCACCGGCGTGTGGTTAACCGCTGCAGGTACCATTGGCACACTTATCGCTTTCTGCGTTGGCGGCCTTGCAGTGACTTTGATTGGCTTAACCTACAGCGAATTGGCCTCGGCCATGCCCAAAGCTGGCGGCGAGCATATCTATACAGAACGCGCCCTTGGCTCGCGTTGGTCATTCGTCTGTACCTGGGCACTGCTTTTTTCCTATGTAAACGTCTGTATGTTTGAAGCGGTCGCACTGCCCTCGGCAGTAGAGTATTTATTTCCAGACATTCGCCTAGGTACATTATGGAATGTCCTCGGTAGCGATGTAGACCTCGGCTTTATTCTCATTGGTATTGGCGCCACCGCTTTAGTCACTTGGGTCAACTACTTGGGCATTCGTACTGCAGCAATACTGCAAGCGGTAGTCACCGGGCTGATCGTTATCACAGGTGTCTTACTCATTAGCGGCGCCATCGCCTTTGGTGAGGCCAGCAACGCTCAGCCCTGGATTGCCACGCCAGTCAGCGGCATCCTCATTGTGTTAATCATGGTGCCTTCCATGTTGATTGGTTTCGACGTTATCCCACAGTCTGCTGAGGAAATAGACTTACCACCGAACAAAATTGGTCGTTTGCTTATATTCTCAGTGGCCTGTGCAGTGGCTTGGTACATCGCCATCGCTATGGCGGTAGGTTTTGGTCTTAATGCAGATGCCCTTGCCACTACCAAAATGGCCACTGCCGACGCGGCATCCGCATTGTGGAGTAGCTCTTGGGCCGGCAGCTTATTAGTATTGGGCGGTATTGGCGGCATCCTAACCAGTTGGAACGCCTTTATTATCGGCGCTTCTCGCGTACTCTTCGCCCTAGCCGAATCAGGTCATGTACCCAAGGTTTTTGCCAAGTTGCACCCCAAATACAAAACCCCCTACGTGGGTATTTTAGCTATTGGCGCATTAACCATGGTCGCGCCGTTGTTTGGACGCACCATATTGGTTTGGTTGGTCAATAGCGGCAGCTTTGCGGTAACCGTAGCCTTTGTTTTTGTCGCCCTTTCGTTTTTGGTTTTGCGCAAGACAGAGCCAGATATGCCCCGCCCCTTTAAGGTCAGCCATCCAAATTTGGTGGGTTACGGTGGCGTAATCATGTCACTAGGGCTGCTATCTGCATTTTTTCCATGGAGTGCCAGCGCATTGGCGTGGCCGGAAGAGTGGATGACTATTTTGGTCTGGTCAGTGATTGGGGCTTTATTGTTACTGCGCTACGAACGGAACAAGTCGTCTAACTGACAGTAGATCTGGAAGGGTGCGCAGCCCTTGGGCGGTCATGTAGTGACCGCCATTACTAACTGCCTGAAGTGGCAGCTAGATCGGAGGTTGCGCTAGGCGCTATGACTACTCTTGCTAACGGGCGCAAACAACTCTTGAATATGCTCCTCCGGTAATGGCTGAGTTAGCTTAGAAACGATAACCGTAAAGGCGATAGACACGAGCTCGCCGATAGCAGCACAAGACCACGGGTTGGGAGATTCAATCACCAGCCACTGTACGGCGTTTTGCAACATACCCGGTGCAAACCACTCTGGATCAATGGCTCTATTGAAGACTAAAATAAAGGTTAAACCACCCGAGATAAGTCCGGCAAAAGCCCCAGATTTAGTCACACCAGACCACACCGAACCTAGAATCAGCGGCCCAGCAAACGCCGCCATCATGCAGCCACTGCCCACCCAGACAATGATCGTGACATTCATATCCAACATATTCCAAGCCAGGATCGTGCATAAAATCATAATCACCACGGTGCTAACCCGGCTCACGTTCAATACTCTGCGCTCAACTTCTTCCTCGCTGAGATTAGCGCGGAACTTAGGTACAAAACTTAAACGATAAATGTCATTGGCAACAATTTGCGAAGACGATACAACCAAGCCATCAGCAGTAGACATGACCGCGGCGAGAATACCCACGCCGAGTAGTGCTGCCAGCCAGCTGGGAAACAGCTCAATAAAAAGCATAATCAGAGCCTGATTACCGTTTACGCCCTCACCTAATATTGCCCTAGCCATAATGCCGCCAAGACCTAACATGCCGAGGATAAGTCCAAAGCTGAAGGCTAGGCGAATAAACATACTGCGCTGAGAAGGCTCCTTAAGCGCCCAAAGTTTATTGCCGATATGCGGCAACATACCCAGCGGTACGTGAGCGAGAAAAACAGCTACTACCGACCACCAAGAATGGTAGAGGACATTTTCCGGATTAAGCATCTTGACGAGATTTTCGTCTTGGCTACGCAAGCTGTCTAACATGCCGCTGAAACCACCTTCACTGCCATATCCGGTAACAAACATTGCGGTGACCAATAGACCGACCAAAACCATGATAAAACCCTGTACCCCATCAGTAAGGATATCTGCATGGGCGCCGCCCATAACCACATAAACGAGGAGTACAAGGGAGGTAATAATCAGTGCTACTAAAGGCGGCAACCCGAGCATGACCTCAAACATAATAATGCCAGAGACCAACTGACCGGCCAGATAAAAGAACAGTGAAAGAGAAAACAGTGAGACCAAAATACGCACAGCATCGGACTTATAGCGAATACCCAAATACTCTGGAATAGAACGCATACCAAAAGAATGGCCAGAGTTACTGACCAAATGCAGGCATAACAGTACGCCGGTATAAACACCCATAGGGTAGAGGAATACGGACCACATCACAGACATGCCAGCGTCATAACCAATACCGGGAAACCCAACGAAGGTGGCGCCACTGGCAGTGGTGGCGGCAAAGGCGAAGGCCAAAAAGACCGGCCCGTAACTACTACGCGCGGTGGCAAAATCATCACCACTAGTGACCTTACGCTGCCCAATAATGCCAAACACCAACATCATGCCAATATACAGCGCAAGAAATATCCACGACCAAACTACAAGACTCATACCTTCCCCTAAATCAAAACCTCTAAAGAGAAATCAGTCTAGCAAACTGATGAACAGAAGAAGTCTTGCACTGGCAGAACAAATTGCGTACTACTCCGAGTACGTATAGAGCACAGCAAAACAATAGATAGGGGCGAATATGTTGACCATTTGGGGTGGCACAACTTCAAGGACATTGCACGCACATTGGATGTGTCACGAACTGGGACTAGATTACGATGCAAAACTCAT
>CAJJAQ010000062.1 GCA_905182095.1 uncultured Pseudomonadales bacterium
ATCTGGGTCAAACTCCATGTCGCCACCCTCTTCCACTTGCACACCTTGCTCGATCTTGCCTGCACCGTGAGGTCCATATGCGTAAGTTGGCGCACCGGTTTTAGCCTGTAATAGGCGGCAACCGGGGGAATGGTCCATATGCGTGTGTGTCACCAATATATGCGACACCGTTTCGCCGTCAAGGCAGGCTAGAATGGCATCTATGTGGGCTTCGTCGTCTGGGCCAGGATCTATCACGGCGACTTTGCCTGTGCCCAAAATATAGGTGCCAGTGCCATGAAAGGTAAATGGGCTAGGATTATTGGCAATGACCCTTCTGATCCCCGGGGCTAACACTTCGGCCTTGCCATATTCAAAATCTAACTTACGACGATAGGGAATTTCAACAGCCACTTTGCACGCTCCAACACAGAAAAAATTAGTCTCGCAATATAAAAGCCGGACAACACAAAAGCAATAAAACTCGCTATATCAATAACCTATTGAACGCTAGTTGAACCCCTTCCGTAACCTAGTTGTCGCCCCACTTATCTCTGAGCTCAACCCATTTGGCAACACCAGGGTTTATCGTCAAGGCCAAATCCATGTACTCTTTGGCTTTGCTCTGCAGGTCATATTTGTAAGCTTCCCGAGCAACATCAGCAAGTCGATATGCGCACTGGTTGAGTAGGTCCTTGGCCTGTCCATTGGTCGGATCAAGTTGCAATACCTCTCTTAACAAAGCAGTAGCGTTGTCATTTATTGGCGCGGTGAGATAACCATTCTCCATCAATTCTTGAGCCGTCTCCAGCAGGACCAAAACCCTAGCTTTGCGACTTCTTGCATCTTCAATGCGCTGGCGTAGATCGTTAATAGGCTGAGCAGATAGACCGGCTGCCGATGCTTGGCCGAGTAGCTCTTTGGCTCTATCAAGATCGCCTTGCTGCAACTGACTGCGCACGTTGTCGAGAATTTTTGCGGTTACTTCATCCAACCCCTGTAAAGCCACCATATTATTTGGGTCGATGGCCAATACGCGCTGATACAACTCTGCTGCGTTAGCGCCAGCTGGCGCAATAAACAAATTGTCCGCCCGTAACCTTCTTGCTTGAACCAATAGTTCAGTGATGGCAGCTTGCGCTGTAGCCGCTTGTGAAATGAGTTTTCTAACATCATCCAGCGAGCGAAGGCTGTCGTCCGCTGCAGAAGCCCGCTCCAGTAGGCTGATGGCCTTGTTAACCTCGCCACTTTCAGCGGCAGATCTGGCCAACGCAATGTAGTGAGCAGACAATTCAGTGAGACCCTGTTCTGCGCCTAGGTGCTCTGGCGCAATACGCAATATTTCCTGATAGGCCTGAATTGCCGCTGCTGCGCTAGGAAGATCCGACAATCCATGGCTTGTCAGTAGTGATTGGGTACTTTTTAGCAGCCGCTCCGCTCGGTAGCGGTTTTGTAATCTAAGTGACAATACCGTCAGCTCAGGGTCTTCGCCAAGTACACTTATGGCCTCTTGTAAGCGTACGTCTGCGGTTTCCAGGTCGCCTTCTGCCAATGCTGTATCAATACTATCGCGCCAGGCTTTTACTACTTCGTCGAGGGCGATTTGGGCAGCGATATCGTCGAGTTCGATCAAGAATATGCGTTGATAGGCAGCTGCTATTGCTGCAAGGCCTTGATTCGGATCTTGGCGTAAAGACTCAGCCTCTGTTCTGGCAAAAACCAGTTCAGGGTTTTCAATCACCCCAAGGGAGCTACCCACATTAGTCAGTGACTGAGCTACTTGATCTCGCAATACAAAAGCAACGCTTACTAAAACGCTAGTCACAACCAGAAAGGCAAAACTCTGTATTGCTATTTTGCGCCTGCGCTTACGCCGCGCTCGCTTTTTTTGCTCTGAGGGATCTAAGGCTACGGTTCTTAACTCGGCACTCAGGATCGAGATCTCTTGGGTCTTAATGGCCTGTGTTTTGATCCTAAGCTCTGGCAGTGCCGTATCCATGGCAATAGATGCCAGTGCATCACTGAGAATTTTTCCGCTTTGCACGCGCTTCTCGGGTCGCTTGGCCAGCAAACGATCAATGATAGATTGTAGAGATGCTAAATGGTTGGGTAATCGCGGTATCGGTTCTTGGATATGCTTCTGTAGCATGGTTTGAGTGTCCGCATGCGTATAAGGCAAATGACCGGTCAAGACTTGATAGAGCACAATACCAAGGCTGTAGAGATCTGCGCGCCCATCGATGGTGCGGCCAGTAATTTGTTCAGGGCTTGCGTAGCCAGGTGAGAGTTGGGCGGTACGACCGCTGACGCTATCGGTTGCGGGTGTTTCACCAATTGGACTCGCACAGCCATAATCGATGAGACCGGGTGCACCTGTATGAGAAAAGACAATATGTTCCGGTTTTATGTCGCCGTGAACATAACCAATACTGTGCAGCTCATCCAAAGCCAAAGCAATTTGTCGTATTGTAGAAATAACCGACTGCAGCTTTATACCATTAGCAGTTCGTTCTAATAGGTCGCCCCCGTCAAAGTCTTGATAAATGCAAAAAAAATGTTCTTCATGTTGGCCCGACGCATAAAGCTGAGGAAACACTGGGTGGCTGGTACGTGCCAAAATAGTTTGTTCAGGCAGCACATGTGCAGCAAATTTCACAACTGCTTTTTCTAAATTTATGATCCGCGTGGCTCTGTAGACATTGGTATGCCTACCCACTTGGTTACCTTCATATAAATCAGATAATCGATAGCCCTGTACGATT
>CAJJAQ010000063.1 GCA_905182095.1 uncultured Pseudomonadales bacterium
GTTCTCAGTGATGTTTGGATACATTGACTGCGTCTCGTGAATGACCCTTGCAATTAGCTGCTCTTCCAACTCCTCTGGCACCAAAACGTAGTCTGGTGATAGACAGAGTTGGCCGCCATTTAACAGCTTACCAAAAGTCAGGCGGGTTCCGGCGAGATCAAGTTTTGCGCTACGACCAATAACAACAGGTGACTTACCACCCAGCTCTAGTGTGACAGGAACGAGGTTTTTTGCGGCGGATTGCATCACTTGCCGACCGACGTGAGTGGACCCGGTAAATAAAAGGTGGTCGAACGGCAGCTGCGCAAATCTTTGGCTAATATCTACGCCACCGGTGACCACCGCCACTTCGTCTTTTGAGAAATACTTTGGGACCACTTCAGCAAACAATGCCGCTGTTTCGGGAACGTATTCTGAAGGTTTCAGTAATGCTCGATTACCGGCAGCCAAAGCACTGGTCAACGGCGCCACCGTCAGACCGAAGGGTAAGTTCCACGGTGAAATGATACCAACCACGCCCTTTGGGAAATACCTGACCTGACCCTTTCCACCCAAAAAGTTCATCGGCTTGTTGGTTTTTCGCCCTTCAGGTTTCATCCACGCTTTTAGATTTTTCATTGAATAGTCGATCGCCTCAACTTTTGAGGCAAACTCTGAAAATAAACTGAATTCATAGGATCGCGCACCGTTGAATTCGCGTTTGGTTGTTGCCGCAAACTCTGTCTTGTTTTCGATAATCAGTGCTTTAAGTCTCTTTAGTCGGTCAATCCGTGTCTCATAGGTGACCTCGCCTTCAGCTCGGAACTTGCTTCTTTGTCGTTCGACTAATGCCTCCAGGTTATGGACCGCTAGTTCTGTGACGTTGTTGTTCTCTGCTTCGCTCATAATAACTCTCCTAAGTTGCTCTGCTTTTTCTATTTAGTGGTTCAACTAAACTTTTGCTTAGATGTTGGTGTGGTTTGCCTGTCTAGGCGAAAGCTGCCCTTCGAACAACCCTATAACCCATTTACTCAACCTTGTTGTAAAGGCTTCCAATGCCCTCTATTTCCAATAAAATACTGTCGTTGCTGTGCAAAAAAAGGCCATTTTCCATGCCAGTACAAAGAGGAATAGTGCCCGAGCCAAAAAACTCTCCTGGATAAAGTTGTTCTTCCCAAGACGCATAGGCAATGGCTTGCGGAATGGAAAAATGCATTCCTGCACTGGTATTACGAACAATTTCCTTCCCGTTGATGGTTACCGTTACTGTCAATGTATCAATAATCGGTAGAATTTCATCAGCAGTGACAACAACATTAGAAATTGCGTTAACGAAATTTTTTGCTTTCATTGGACCAAAGCCACTTTGCATTTCGTCTCTTTGTACATCACGTGCTGAAAAGTCATTAAATACCACAAACCCACCGATAGCCTGCTTGGCTTCATCCTCTGAGGCATTCTTCAACGGTTTACAGATGACAACGCCAATTTCAAGTTCATAGTCGAGTGCTTGGGTATAGGCTGGTATCGCAACTGTATCGCCATCGGATACAAAGTTAAGGTGATTGCCCAGATAATAAATGGGGTACTGGTACCAGCGTTTTGGCGGTTTTAACTTGCTAAACGGTTTGCCTGCTAACTTTTCGTAGGCGCTAAGTAAGCGTGCTGCGACCGGAGATTGTCTTGCCACCATATTTCTAGCAACGTTGATATAGTGTTGCTCAAAAAGCATGAAGTCTCGGTAAGCTACTGGTTTGAAGGGTAGCTGGGGTTGGTAGTTATCATATTCGACGGGCAAAATGGTGCCTTTCACGGCTGTTATCATGTCACTAAGTTTGCCTGGGTGGCTATTTTCAAAGCGCATGATATCCAGCGCTGAATTTAGCGGAGTGCTCGTAGACAAATCCTTGATGGGGAACCAATCGATGCCATCCCTAGACACAAGCGCTTGTGCTTCATTATTATCATCGTTAACTACTGAAATTTTCATACGACAAACCAAAATTTTTCTATAACTATTTGCATATATTCGATCTAAAAACTTGTCACAAACCACCACAAAACATAACGCTGATGAGCAAAAATTTCATGCTTCAACAGCCCTTCGATCCCGCTTCCTCATGAGATACGCAAAACCAAAGCCCGTCACGTATGCAATTGGTAGATAGAAAAGCGTCGGCGAGAGCATCTCAAAGACTTCTAACGAGGTTAAAACGATCACAATTGCGAGAGACACATTTTGCAAACCGACCTCCACCGTTATGGTGCGCACCTGCGCTTCTTGCTTGAGCAGCAAACTCCCGAGCAGATAAGCCAACCCCATCATTGAGACATTCAGCAACAAAGCTGCAAACATCGCTTGGGCTGAACCCAGTAACTCAGAGCGTGCAATCAACAGTAAGAGAGAAGTTGTTATCACCAAACCGAACCCCGACCTAAAAATCGTCTGTCGGTAGGTCTCTAAGTTCGGGAATTTGCCGCCCAGATACATCCCCAAGCAAACTGGCACCACGGTGGTAAAGAAAATCCGCACAGAGGTCTCTATGAATGGCAGTTCCAGTTGCGCACCGGCAATTTGAAAGTAATTCAGGGAAAAGTTCATGACGAGCGGCGCAGTAATAAACGCAATAAGACCTGACAGTGCAGTTAACGTAATAGACAACGCCGTATCACCGCCGGCAATCATACTAATCGCATTAGACGTCGGCCCGCCGGGACATGCCGAGAGGACCATCAAGCCAATTGCCAACGTCGCCGGCAGCGCCATCAAGTAACAAATGCCAAAGGCCATGATTGGCAGCAGTAGCACCTGGCCTACTAAACCCAGCAAACTAGCCGTTGGCGTTTTCACAACGTTTATAAAATCTCGCACTCGAAGCATAATGCCCATCGAAAGCATAATGAGCATCAGCCCGAAAGTAGCAATATGCCCTACTATTTCGCCAATTTGCGCTTCTGTCATATTCATTCTCTTATTTCTAAGCTGGCAAAATTGAACTTGAGCCCGACTCTAATCAATTGCTGGAGGAACAACCGCACCGGAAACTCAGCTGCCGTGAAAGCCAATTTGCAAACCAGAGCCTTAAACAACTATTTTTACATCGACAAGATCCTAAGATCTCAACACTTCTTGTCGGTGTCAAGATAAACTTATTAAAAGCTTTTAGTGCCCCGCCTCAAATAAATTAGCACTGAATATCTGTTCCAAATTCACATCAGGTCTGCGATCAGCAGTTGTCTTTGAGGGTCAGGATCCCTGCCACGCATTTGCCAGCTGAATCACTGCAGCTGGCAACTCAACCACTTCTACCCGATCCCTCTTAGGCTTACCGTAACCGCGGTCTAGAATCGAATTTGCGGCTGGTACTCAAGCTGAGTAGCTAAAACCATAAACAGCCCTAACCACTAAGGTATTGAGAGCTATATCTGAGTAAGACTTCGCTAACTCAGCAAGTCTTGCGCCCTGCTCTATCGTTGCCCTGTTATGCATGACGGCCAGGCGTCCTACACCCTCTCTTTTGCCACCATGATGAGCTTTCACTAAGACTACGCGTCTAGTCCTTTTACGAGTATGGAGTTTGCTGTGCTACCAGCGTTACGGTGTTTGGCGATAGCTTGGTATTCATCAGATGTCATCCAAGCTAAAGCAGATTCTTTTGATGGGAACTCAATAATTACGGAGCGAGTATCATCCCATTCCCCTGCCAACACCGTGGGGTCCTCATCAACACTCAGCATCTTGCCATCGAACTTTTGGAAGACCGCTGAGAAACCAGCTGAGTACCTATCGTATTCACTGCGATCGTGAATCTTAAACCGAGCAATTATATAAACAGACATCGTATC
>CAJJAQ010000064.1 GCA_905182095.1 uncultured Pseudomonadales bacterium
AACTATTAACAGAGGGTAACAATGGCGAATATAATTTCAAAGATGCTAGGAGCATTCTTCGGCATGAAGTGAGCCATGGTTTACTCAAGGCGCTATCCACACGGGCACCCGAGCCAAGCGTGTTTACACACATAGGCGAACGGCACCACCACATTATGCAATTAGACGGCATGCAATATTGGCTAGAAAATTTTGCAAGCGAAAAAAAGCCCCTTACGACCGCCCACCTAAATAAACTCGATTTATCAACCTGGCCGCCAAATGTAGTCAATGATTTGTGCGGACAAGCCATTGCGCAAACCACCGAAATCGAGGATTTGTTGTCTTTCGTATCGAACCATAAGCAATACTTCACAGCCCAAGGGCTTACTTCGAACTCGCCACAGAATATTTGCCTCAACGCGGTTAGATCAGGGGTTCAGCACGCTTTAGAGGAAAAATTATCGAGAGACCCTATCGTTAAGCAATCACTCTTGGCCCACATAAAATCCGCCACAGCAGAAAAACTCGAGAAAGCGCTACCACTGGTCGAATTTGGTGCAGAATATAGGGCCGCCTATCTAGATCGCGCGTTTGAACAGAAAATAGAAGTTAGCCGACCACTAGCCGGTAATTGGCTTAAGGACCTAGATGTCATCGCTAAGACTTCGCCAAACACCTTGCTTGCGCATCTAAACGCCGGCCACTCTAAGATTTTACAAACTGCATTTGAACACGCTTTAGTTCGTGGCAATAATAGCGCCTTTAGCAAGTTGGTTGCTGCAGATAACCGTTTCGTTACATCTGATCACGGCAACGTAACTACGCTACATAGAGCGTGTGACCTCGGTCACCAAGAAATTGTCAAAACGTTATTGGTTGGCGCTTTTGGTGATCCAAACCAAAAGGATAGCCAAGGCGCTACTCTATTATATAGAGCAGCTGCCAAAAATCATGTGGGTGTTGTGCAGGTTTTGTTGGATAGTGAAAAGGTCGACGCAAACTTACAGGGCGGCCGTGGTGAAACACCGCTTTATATTGCCGCTAAATTGGAGTGCCTCGAGATAATCCGTGCATTATTAAGCCACCAAGCGACAAGACCAAATGAGCAATCAGAGAACGGCGAAACTGCGCTTACTCAAGCCTGCGCCAACAGTAGTGAGGAGGTCATCAAAATTCTCTTGGCCAACTCAAAAACAGACCCAAACGCCGCTAACGCAGAGTTGCAAACGCCGCTGCGCGTTGCCTGCGAATATGGCAACCTAGCTACAGTCCAGCTTATGCTGGACCAACCGACTACAGACCCAAACATTAAGTCTAAAGACGGCTTCACCCCTCTCAGTTCCGGCATTGCTTCCGAGAACCGGGCGGTCGTCGACGTTTTGTTATCCAGCGAGAAAACCGATCCAAATCAAAAGTCCAGCGGCGCAACAAACTTATACCGCGCATGCGCAACGGGCGATATAGATATCGTTAGGGCTTTGCTCTCCCACAACAAAATTGATCTTAACGCGGTCAACTCCGACGGTTCAACAGCGCTCCACGCAGCATGCTTTCATAACCATACGAATATTGCCCTTGAAATTTTACAACGACACAACATTGAGACTAACAAAGAAGACGATAGAGGAATGATGCCAATACATTGGGCCGCTGCCTTCGGCAACCATGAAGTTGTTGCCGCTCTGTCCCGGTACACTGAGGTCGAAGCGAGTGACTACTCATATTTTTGATTATCGAGCTTTAAACAATTCTGGCGACACATTGTGATGGTTACGTTTGTCGAAACCGCTTTATTAATACAACAAAATATTTGGCTCGTTTCGAGGCCCTCCAAACTATTCACGTTCAAATAATTCCAAAAAAGTCCGCATCATTCAATGAGGTTTGTCGAAATAAAACGGAACAAAACTATGCGAATTGGTACAAACAAACTTGTTAATGAATTTTATTTTACCCAACGAAAACAGGTCTTGGAGAATATATGCCGGGAGGAATAACTAATCCTAGTGGTCACACTAGTAATTTGGCAGTGTTCTACAAAGTACCGGAAGTCACTGCTAGAACCCCACAACCGACAACCGATGCTAGTGCACCATCAACATCAAGCGCAGCAACAGGGCAACAACAGGTGCTTACCTACTCCGTCGCAAAGCACGGTACGCTATCTGAATTTAGGGTGTCATCAGAATTCCAAGCTTTTAGGCAACAGTATGCAGAGGATATTGCAGCAATAGGGGTTCTAGCATCAAAATACCTACCTACAGAGAGGGCAAATGACCTCGCTGATAAGTTACATATTTTTCAAACAGATCTTCTTGATAGTAAAAGAATAGATTGTCCCGACATTATGGTTACTCTATATAGCGAGACAAAAGCTAGCCTTCACAGCCTAGTTGAAAACCTCGGTTCCAAGGAGATTACCGATGAGCAACGCGTAACCTGTTTAGAACAAGCCCTGTCCGGCGTTGACCTGTGTTTTGAAGGAGTGGTGAGTAATATCGGCAACGCCGATACTCAGTTAAAATATGCGAAGTGTGGTGTTGCAGGCGCTCTTGCAAGAGTACGCAACGACTTACTCGCAGCCGAAGCACATGCGTTCGCATTTGAGACTCATAAAGACAGTCCCGCCTGGGAGGGCAACGAGGTTCATTTCGCTAACACGTACCTTGAAGCGGCGGCAAGTGAAATGGGGGTTGACCGGACAATTGACGAGTACGGGCCAAATGTACATTACTCTTTAACTCACCAGTTTTTGCTAAATGCCAGAGCAGCTCTGACCCCAAAGCAGATAGCGCGCACATTGGCAGATGGCTACTTCGATCAACTTCAAGGAATTTTAGGTCAACAAAGTATCAGTTTAACCGAGGGTCATGACTTAAAAACTTTATTTGGTGTGCATGACGATAAAAATACACTGAAAATAGAGATAGATAGACTTGTTGCCCTACCAGTTCAACGAGTAGCGCCGGCGTTCGGTACATACGATTTACTGACCGAGGTCGCGGTTGATACATATAGTTTTTCAAAAGCCAAAAGTACACTACGGAGTGAAGTTACCGAAGGCCTACTTAAGACCCTGTCTAACGAACCACCAGAGCCAAAACTATTTCAATCTCTGACAAACGGTAACCTTAAGATTATGCAACTAGAAGGCATGAAATATTGGGTTGAAAACGAAGCCGGGTTGACGTCCTCGCTTACGACTGATCATTTAGATACATTAGATTTGGCCTCTTGGCCACCTAGTGTGAGTCATGATTTGTGTCAACAAGCCATCGAGCAAACCACTGATCCAGTAGATTTGTTGTCGTTTATAAATAGGCATAGTCAATACTTTGGGGTCGCAAGGGCAAATATTTCAGCCCCAGAAATACTTTCTGTCAGAACAATTGGCAGAAAAATTCAGCAGGCTGTAGAAGAAAAGCTGACCACGGACCAAACCTTTGCAACGTCGCTTTTAGACAAACTAAAGAAAGCTACAGTTGACGAACTCACGCAACTATATCCGTTAGTAGCATACGGAACGAAGTATAAGAGTGCTTTTGTAGACAGATTGTTGGAATATGACCCTGCCTATCACCTCACTGATCAATGGTGTACAGATCCAGATATACTACAAAAAATTCCGCTAGAAGGACTAAAAGCATTTGGCGATTCTCATACGATGCACGAGGTTCGCGCCTTATTCAATTTGGTATTAGAGCGTGGCAATACTTCTGCGGTCAAACATTTTGTCGCTTTGAACGCAGAACTCTTAAAGCTTGAAGAAGACGGCGAAACACCTTTACATATAGCCAGCCGGCTCGGCCATGATGGCATTGTTAAAGTACTGTTGGCCGAACCTTCAATTGAGCCTAATAAGCGAGATGCCTTAGGAGCGTCTCCATTGACTCTTGCGGTTGCATCAGGCAACTCGCATATTGTTGAAATTCTTTTAGCTACCATGGGCGTAGACCCAAACATAAAGACTCATGCAGGTGAAACACCATTATTCGTTGCCGCTCAACTGGGGTATGAACAAGTATTGAAAGCTCTATTGGACCATGACAATACAGACCCAAACATATCATCACAGTACGGCGAAACCGCCCTCACTATTGCCTGTTTTAACTCTAACTACGGTGTTGTTCAACTTATTCTGGAAGCAAAAAAGACGGATCCGAACGAACGCAACTTGGGTATGGAGACACCGTTAGATATCGGCTGTCGTTTTAACAACCAACCTTTGGTAGCGTTGTTGATGAACCACAAAGATATTGATCCGAATAGGTTATCAAGGGATGACAGTTCGCCGCTAGAAGTTGCCAGTCTAAATAGTCATTTTGAAATACTAAGCCTTTTAGTAGCAAACGAAAAAACTGAGCTAAATGTAGAGTTTTCGAACGGTGAAACCGCACTGACCAACGCCTGCTTAGGGCAAGAACTACCGACACTAGAGCTTCTTCTCGAAAGTGGCAGAGTAAAAATAAATCAAAAGAGTACCGATGGACAGACGCCGCTAGGTATAGCTTGCGAATTGAGGGATGAAAATTCGGTCCGCCTATTGGCTGCGCGAACTGACATCGATCCAAACCTCCAATCTGAGATCAATGAAACGCCACTATTCATCGCCAGCACGAATGGCGATCTGGCAATCGTAGACTACCTACTTGAAAACGAAAAAATCGATCCAAACAAAAAATCCCAAGATAAATACACACCCTTATACGCAGCATGCGGTGCAGGCCACGCAGAAATTGCGAGTATGCTACTTAAACATGCTGATATTTCCCCGAACGATGTTACCGACTTGGGTTCAACCGCGCTTCACCATGCCTGTGCCAAAGGGCATGTCGAAGTTGTTCGACTATTAGTAGAAGGCTCCGGCGTTGACATAAATATGAGGGAGAAAGGAGGAATGACAGCAATGGACTTTGCTCAAAGAAATAATGATCATGATATAGTCGATATACTAACGGGATATATGTAACGCCAAATTTTCAAGCAGCTGCAAATTGATGCGGAGCTCGTTTACAAAGAAATAGGGAGTCGCTCATTTGACGAATTTGGCACGCTAGACTGTTAATCTTGGGCGCTTGGACGCACAAATCTAGGCCAGCCTTTGGTATTTTTTTGCATGCCTCATGCAAACTTAAAGGCTTACTTATAAAAACCACAACAACATGAGTAATGGAGTCACTGGCAAAGGTAACTGTTTCACGCGCCCAAGAGACGCGCCGATGAATGGGTTTTGCTGAGGGTGACGGGCACCCATAATGCACAACGATTAAATTGACGAAGCCGACAATGAATCCTGCAAGGCCCAGACTGCCTTGTGTGCCCAAAGCCGATTTTTCCGACAGGCTTAAAACTCAACCAGTCATTTTTTTTGCTAAACCTCGCATTTTTTTCGCGCCACTGGCCGGCCACAAGCAACCGGCATAGCACACCGGGTTACGCCTAAGACCAGCATACTGGCTACCGTTAGGCCGAAGTGTGGCTAATGATGTGCATTTTGAAGGTAATCTAACGTCAATTGCGTCATAGCGCTGACTCCGGGCTTTAGCGCGCCTTCATCCACATAGAAGTAAGGAGAATGGTTAGGAATTGCCTTCTCGGGCAGAACACTTAAAGGACGCGCACCAATAAAGAAGAAAAAGCCTGGCACCTTTTCTTGGAAGAATGAAAAGTCCTCAGCACCTGTTACCAGCGGTGGCTCGTATACGTTGCTAGAACCATAAACCTTGTCTAAAGTCGGCCCCAGCAGCGCAGTCAATTCAGAGTCGTTATAAGTCACTGGCACACCGGGATCAATTTCAACGGTCGCTTCAGCGCCCTGAGATTCAGCAATATTAGAGACAATGCGTCTGATCTTTTCATGTACCGCCAAACGAATGTTCGGATCGAACGTACGGATGGTACCGCTCATAGAAGCCGTCTCTGGCACAATATTATTGCGCACCCCAGCTTGGAAGTTACCCACTGTCACCACAACAGGGTGCTGGGTAATATCAATTTGACGGCTGACAATAGTTTGCAGAGCATTCACAATTTGCGCACCAACCACAATGGGATCTACCCCCGCCCAAGGACGAGCGCCGTGAGTTTGCGAACCCTTAATCTCAATATCAAAACGCTGGGCACTGGCCATAAAACCCTTGCTGCGATAAGTAGCGGTACCCACCGCACTGCCCTGAGAAATGTGCAAACCAATCACCGCATCCACATCAGGGTTCTTCAACGCCCCTTCAGCAATCATCATCTTCGCGCCGCCATCTTCACCTCTGGGCGGACCCTCTTCAGCAGGCTGAAAAATAAACTTAACAGTACCAGGCAAATCTTCACGCACAGCGGCCAAAGCCTGAGCCGCGCCCATTAAGATAGCCACATGGTTGTC
>CAJJAQ010000065.1 GCA_905182095.1 uncultured Pseudomonadales bacterium
TGCGTTGATCTGGCTGCCGTCCGCCATAGGCTGCCAGTCTGTGGAGCCGCTGGGTATCATGGTTTGGGTAGTTTCGTTAAACGTCATTAGTTGAAATTCAGCATCTAGTGGTAGTTGGGCGACTAGCCATTCGACGGTGCGTATGGCGCGCTGCCATTTCGGGGCCTGCTGCTGCTTTTCGATCGGCATGTTACGTCTGCGCAGAACATTGACGATGGTTTCATCAAGCATACTGGCTGAGCTGTCGACGACGATTACAACATTGCGTCCGCCCACCCGCATACCGGTTAAATATTGACGGTCGCCTTCGCCCTTAATGTTTCTGATTTGGTTGCCGTCATTGGCCGCTTTCACTGCCTCAAGTTGTTTCACTTCTTTCTCGCGGCTTTCTATATCGGATTTTAACTGCTTGGTGTCAGATTGATTTGCGATGGAATTGGCTTCTAGTTCGAGAAGTTTATCGAGCTGTGCTTGAAGGCTTTTTTCTATTGTCGCAGCTTTTTCGTTTGCATTGCTGAGTCTTGCTTGGCTGTTGTCTTTGGCATCAATTAGATCGAATAAATCCTTTTCGCCCTGTAGCACTTGATAATCCAATAGCCGTATCTCTGCTAGCAGGTCTTTATTAACGATGGCCTGATTTTGTTGAGCATCGTGATTAACGATGAGAAAAATTAAAATGACCGCGCCAAAACCACAAGACATTACGTCAAGAAATGCCAAGGAAAATATGTTGAGGACGCGTTTTTTTGCCATATTTATTTGACGTGAATGGCCAGCCAACTGCTGTTCGCAATGGACACTTGGTCATTGTGCTTAAGCTTGGCTTGGTTGGCGGGTAGGCCATTTACTAGGACCTGGGTATTGGGGCGCAGTAGCCCATCTTCATCTAAGAAGGACGCAAAAGAGTGATCTAATAGTGCCGTTGCTGCGGACTCGCCGAGCAGGTGCGTTGCTGATCTTTTGTCAGCTTGCTCTGCCAGTGGCTTTTTATCAGCTATTTGGGCCTGGGCTGGTGAGCCGCCTGAATCCAAAATTGGGCATGCATTGAGCCGGTCAACTTGCCCTGGCTCAAAGGTTTGGGCGAGCTTTTGTGCTTGCTCGAAATAATTTTTGCTGTTGGATACGCTCAAGCTGGCTACGCGACCCTCTAGTAACTCCGCCAGTTTTGGAATTTTTGCTGCTCTCGGTGTAATCACCAGATGGGTTGCATCAGTTAGCCCCAATTGATCTAGTTGCTGCGCGAGTTTGGCGGTCAGTTGGTTGATGTTTATTTCGGCACTGCGGCTATAGCCATCAATATCGACGCTGATTCTGGCGTCCTGGGGTAGTTGCCCCTGGCCGATCCAGGCCAGTACTTGGTCAAAGGCCTGTTGCTCTGTTGTAGCACTGTGCAGCGGATCAAAGCGAATGCTGTCGAGGAATACGTTAGCGATTTCCTGTAGCCAAGTGTCCACAATGCTGAACAAGCCTAGGCTGTCGAAGTTAGCCGTGGCGTTGTTTGCAAGCATTGTATCCTTCACGGATACGCTGCTGAGTTGGCATTGGCGTAGGCCGATATCGAGCAGGGTAAAGTTGTCTCTGTCGCCTATTACTCCTAGATGTGGCAAGCCATTGTTGATAAAGCCACTTGGCTTAAGGCCCGCGGCTTGGGCAATGCCTAGCAGCAACTGTAGCTGTTCGTCAGAGAAATAGGCCGGGATCAAAAAAGCGCATTCATCTATGTCCGTTGCCGCTGACATTTTTTTCAGATGGTGGAAAATTAGATCAGCGTGATTAAGCGCTTCGCCTAAGGGAGAGGCCAGGGTCTCATCGCTAAGCCTACCCATATACTGACTGGCACATGCTTGTGGCTGGCTTTTTACACGAGTTAACGCATCATTACCAAAGAGTAATTTTTGACCATCGAAGTAGGCGATACTTGGCTGCTCGTACACCATTTCGCCTTGGCCATTTGTACAGGTTAATCCGCCGTCGTTGAGATCTATTAAATGCATATTACTTGTCGGTTGTTCTTAGGTGGCTGAGTAAGCGTTTGTCGCAATAATTGTGGGTGTCTAAGACCAAGCGCTCTTGGATCAGTTGCAGTTGGTGCATAAAAAAGACCAATACAATACTGATGAGTAGGGCGATAAAAGTTGAGTTGAATGCGACCCCTAGGCTGGCTGTGACGCCGGCAATGTCGCCTTCCACTGCCTTGTAGGCTTGGCCAAGCGCGTCACTGATGCCTCTGACGGTGCCGATAAAGCCAATAGATGGAATGGCCCAAGCGATATATCTGATCATGGATAGCTCGCTGTCTAAGCGGTCTGATTCGCCTTCGCATACGGATTTAACCGCTTCCGATACATCTTGCACATTTTCTGTTGAGGCAAAGCGGTTTAGTGCCGCGCTGAGTGCCCTTGGCAATAGCCCCATTTGCTCTTTGTCTGACAGGGCTTGCAAGGGGCGAATATAGGTTCGCGTATCTTGGGGTAAAATATTCATGCCGCCATGGATATTAATGAAATCCTTATCGAGTAAATTCTTTTCATAGAAAGCACTGCGAGTTTTCATTCCCATTATGGCTAACGCCCAAAATAGGAGGATGAAGCAGGACTCCTGCTCGTAGTCTTTAACCACCACATAGAGTGACCTTTCTTGTACGTAATCTTTATCGACGGCGGCTTGGGCAGCGTTACTTTCAAGCACCGCCTCTGCATTTGGTCGAATTACGGTTTGGTAGACTAGGTGTACCAAAATCACCGAAATGATTAACGCGCTAAGCTGAAATATCATATCTGTTGGTATTTGCTTTTTCATGTTTTGTAGTCCAACTGTCGAGTATTTGGTTTCATGGCGCAGTGGTGGCTAAATGTCCACCGGAAAGGGCGCGGCGAAATCTTCTGAGATCTCTTCGCTGGGTTTGAATACATCTGTTGTGTCTCTAGTTGCAGATTTCGGCGCTGCTAAAACTGGAACATTCTTTGTTTTGGGGACTTTGACGTCTTTGCCGTCTTTGACTTCGGCGCTATTGCTCGCGGTTTTGCTTTGTATTTGTTCGCTGGCGTCAATGGTGGCTGTCTTCTCACCTGCCGGCAGATCTTCCGCCAACAACAAAGAACTAACGCTGAACAACGATAAGTAAGCTATGGCTCTGACGGCGATGATCCTGATCAGCATGTTACTGGGTGCTTTGTGTTTATACATTTTCTTAATCCCTTTTATTCGGCGTAACGAGCAATTCTGAAACCGACATCTTGTCTACCCTCAACGGCGTAGTCTCTAAATGACAAGCGTAACTCGGTAATGGTGCCATGCATCCAACTGGCGCCTTTAATTACATGGTATTCACCGTTTACCGGGCCGAGATAATCTTCTACCGCATCCTGTTTGGGGATTGCATAAAAGTCGTGTGTCCATTCGGCAACATTGCCACCCATGTCAAAAAGCTGGTGGTGGTTAGCTTTGAATGTGCCTACCGGGGCAGAGCCGCGGTAATTGTCGTTGTAGGCGAAAATAATTCTACCGACTATATTGGCGGCAGAGCGGTCGGCGTAATTTTCAAATCTTTCCGGTGGTGGTAACGCATTACCCCAGGCAAAGCGCAATTGTTTGCCGTCAGCCTGCTGCTCGATAGGCAGCTTGCGTGCGCTCCAAGCCCACTCGGCCTCTGTGGGTAGTCTATAACCTTTGACGGCCGAGTTTTGCCCCACCACTTTGCTGAATTCCATCTGATAAAAAGGCTCAAGGCCATCTTCTTTAGACAGCCAATTGCAGTAAGCGGCGGCTTCATGCCAGCTCACTTTCACCACAGGTTGGTCATTGTCGTTAAGATTCGTTTCCTGATAGCTGCCAGAGTCATGGCCTGTAGCAAAGGCGCGAAACTGTTCGTTAGTTACCTCATGTTCGCTGACGTAAAATAGACGTGTAAAGGTTGCCGTACGCATTGTTTCGTTGGCTCGCCGGCCTGGTTCTCGGCGCGACGCGCCAAGATCTACCGAGTCAGCACTGAACAGCCGCAGTCGTTGTGCTTGGGAGGTTGTATGTATTGGTTTGAGTGCGGCTATGCGCGCTTCTTCTAGAGTTAACAATTTTACTTTTAGCGACTGTGTAATGCCTGCCTTAGGATTTATTATCGTTTCGAAGCCTGCATAGCCGTCAAGCGAGAGTGTGATGGTTTGTGCTTCAAGTGGTAACTGAATACTCTGCTTGCCGTTGCCAATTATCCTGCCATTAATGCTGACTAGGGTGTTTAGGGGTTGAGTTTCAATAGCTACAATGCCCTTGAGTGGTTCTAAATTTACGTGAAGCTTGCGCACTTCGCCTTCGTCCATGCGCAGTGTTTTATCTGCTCGGGCATGACCTGCGTAAATGAGTCCAATGCGCTGGGTCGAATTCGATTTCAAATCTATTTGTAGCGGCGTTTGCCCTAAAAACTCCCCGTTGAGTATTGCCGCAGCGCCTGTTGGATTCGATGTGAGGGTGACTTGGGCATCAGCCTGAATCAATTGGAATAGGTCTAAGGTTTGCGGTTGCCCGGCCTGGGCAAATAGTCGCTGACTAACAGCTCTATAGCCTGTTTTTTGTATTCTAATGCCACGCTCTCCAGCCAAGGCTTGGACTGTGGACGGGGTAATCAGTCCAGTGTTCTGGTCATCTAACCAAATATTCGCCCCGGCAGGTTCACTGGTCAGCAGAATATCAGCCCAACCCGGACTAAGATTTATGCTGAGGTTTTGCTCTTGCTTTTTGCCAACAACCTCTATGCTTTGTTGGTGGCTGAGATAACGCGGAGCCGAGACTTCAACGATGTGTTCCCCTGAACTGAGCTCAATAAGTTCGTTCGGCTTAGCTATCACCACGCCATCAATTTTCACCATAGCTTGGCGCGGCTTAAGCTGTAACTTAAGCAAGCCCGGTAGGGGCGTAAAGGTGAAGTTTTTGCGCTGATTTTTCGCGTTGCCGACATTGAAATCTCGGTTTAACTTTTCATGTAAAGGTGTTTGCGCGGTTACCGTGTATGTGCCCTCGCGTAACAGATAAACGTCGCCTAGGTTCAGTGCTATGCCGCCACCAATATTGACCGACGTAGGCGTCGGGCTAATGTTCAGCTGGACACTTTTTGAGGTAAACAAGAAGCCCAATGACAAAATTGAAAAAATGGCTGCCACGACAGCTACAATTTGCCATGGGCGAATTTTGCTGAAGGGGCCTTGTGCAAAACTTTGTTTAGAACTCGGGGCGAACTGGGTCGCTTTGATTGGGGTGCGTTTTGCGTTCATATCAGCGAACCGTTTCTCTACATAGCACTTCGATGGGTGCGATACCCGGAAGCACTGTGACAGTGAGGTAGATGTCTCTGCAGCCGTTTGCACTGCCTCTGATGGTGTATTCGCCGGGTCTGAGCGAAAGAACTTTGCTTTGGAATGTGCCCAGTTTGCCGATATTAGACAGGACGACGTCTGTGGAATTGTCCGACAGCAAGGTCACCAGTACTGGGTCTCGATACAAGGCCAGTGTTTTACTTACTGAGTCGATGAGCGTGTTGAGGCGCGGGCCTTTATATTTTAGAGCGTTTGCGTCTTTTACTATGTTGCTGGCTTGGGCAAATAAATTGGCGCTGGACAGTTTACTTGGCTGAGCACTGATGCGCGTGAGTACTTTCTCTGTTCGTGCATGGGACTGCGCCAGTAGTTTGCCGTTTTTTGCCAATTGAATATTGTCATCTAATGTTAAAATGGCGGTATACGCTGCTATGGCTTCTGGCCATTGCTCATTTGCCAAATGTTCTTTTGCGCTACGCTCGTTATCTAAAATGATCGCGACATCGTGGCGCTGACTGACCTGTTCCAAGCCGGCTAGTGCTATTGTGTTTGTCGCATCTGTTTGCAGGATTGTGCTGAAGGCCTTTCGAGCTTGAGCAAAATTTTCCTGTTCTAGATATTTAAAACCCTCACCTAGCAATTTTTTTACAGTTTGCCTTTCTTTAGCTTTTTTGGCGGCTGCAATATTCTTTGCTAAGCCAAGTATTTGTGCGTCAAGTTGCTTAACCTTGGCATAGACAACGAGTGCTTGAGCGTATTTTTCTGTGAGCTCAAAATTGCGCGCCTGTAATAGTAGGTCTTTAATTTTTGGTAGTTGAGTCGCGCGCTTGCTTAAGGCCAGTAGTTCGGGGTTTAAAGGTTTAAAGACCTTGGCTGCCGTTAGTTCAATTACCGCAGCTTGGTCGTCCAAAGAAAGCACATGTTCTGCCGCAGTTTCTAGATGTTTGGCGTATTTTTCTTGCGCGTGGCTAAGCAGTTTGGCTAGTTGATTGGCGGCGGCTTTGTAGGCGTCAATTGCTGACGTAAATTCATCTTGGATAAAGTGATTGTCGCCGACTAAAGCTTGATCTTTGGCGGCTTGGATACTTTGTTCACTCCAAGCTTTTACATTGTATTGGTCTTCTAATTGGATCTGTAGTTTAACAAAACGACCTAACTCAGATTGTGCGGCTTCTTTAGCTTGGCTAAGAGATAATGTGTTGAACGGCGCTTCAACCGGCGTTATGGGTTGAGTGTTTTTATTAAGCGCCGCAGTTGTTTGGTTTGGCGTTGGCTTAGACTGAACATCGGGTTGAAACAAATCGCCCAGCCATAATATGCAGGTGATAAGAAAGATTAGAACAACAACGCTGGCTGCAACTATTTTTACCGCAGGCTGTTGCAGCGAAGTTTCGAAGCCGGCATGTTTAACAGCTCGGCTCTGTGACAGCGGTGGTACGCTTGGCGTTATAGGAGATCTTGGGGTAATACTCAATGCAATCTCACTCAGTTAGGTCCGCGTTTTCGGTTGAGTTCGGCTGCTCACTTTGCAACGCACCTTGCTGGCTGAGATCTTCTTGAAGGTTAAGATCTTCAAGGTAGAGGCGTTGCAGAATGCCTCTGAGTTGGTCGTATTGTTCGTCCACGCTGCCGCTAAGGCGTACCGTTTGATTCTCTAGGTCTATGGTGGTCGGCACCAGTTCTGCTTCCGCGGCACTACCGACTTCTCTGAGTTTGTCGGCAAATTGCTCAGCTTCTTGGCGCTTTCTTATGCCGCTTATGATCAGCGACGCCCCTGCACCAACACCTGCTACACCACTTGCGTCAACGTAGGCGTTGTCACTAGCGTAGATGCCGCCAACGCTGGCCAATATAGCAGCGGTGCCGCCAAGTATTCTCTGTTTAGACTTGGCTCTGAGTTCTTTGTATTCTATGGCATCGTTATACGTTGCCTTGCGCCAATTGTGATAGACCGGGTAGACCTGCCGTTGAAAATTAGCGTAGTACTCATCTAACGTATCGATGAACAAG
>CAJJAQ010000066.1 GCA_905182095.1 uncultured Pseudomonadales bacterium
AACCTATACTCCCTTAGCAGGGGAGCGCCTTCAGCCGCTCGGCCACCTCTCCGGTGCGCGCATTGTAACTCGAACCTATGGGTGCTTGTCGATCTACTCATGCATTTTTTCTTCAACTTCTTCAAACTCTTTTGTGTTTTCGTCTAAATCAGCGCTTGAAACCAAGTCATATTTGCGTAAGTAGCCTCTTAATTGATGATAGGTCAATTTCAACATCTTGGCTGCCTGGCGCTGATTGTGTTTGGCTTTGTCCAGTGCGGCGGTTATTAGCTCTATTTCTTGCTCTCTTAAGTGGTGTTTTAGATCTAATGGGAGCGCAATGAGATGTGGGTTTGTATTGGTTAGAGGCGCTATCGCGGTGTGGGTTTTCGGCTCTGGGTGGGCACTGGGGCGAAAGGGTGAATCGAAGGGGTTCAGTGTTATGCCATCTATTGGCGACTCGGGCTCAGATTTATATACCGCTCGTTCGACGACATTCTTCAGCTCTCTGGCATTGCCCGGCCAGACGTAGTCTTGCAGCTCAGCCTTGGCTTTGGCACTAAATCCCGGGAAATAGTCGCGATCCAGCTCTTTTGCCATATTTAGGCCAAAGTATTCGGCCAAGATCAGTATGTCACTGGCCCTTTCCCGCAGTGGTGGAAGGGTAATCACATCAAAGGCGAGTCGGTCTAATAAGTCAGCGCGAAACTTGCCTTGTTCGGCAAGCCTTGGCAGGTCTTCGTTTGTTGCGGCAACCAATCTCACGTCACAGGTAATGGTTTTACTGCCGCCAACTCTCTCGAATTCCCCATATTCAATAACCCGCAAAATTTTCTCCTGAGTTGCCAAAGAGGTGTTGGCGAGTTCATCCAGAAATAATGTGCCGTTGTGAGCGCGCTCAAATCGCCCTTGGTGGATTTTTGTGGCGCCAGTAAATGCGCCGGGTTCATGGCCAAAAAGCTCGTTCTCTAAGAGTGAATCGGCGATGCCCGCGCAGTTTAGCTTGATAAATTCTTGCCCCCAGCGTGGAGACAGATAGTGCAGTCTGGCGGCAATACCTTCTTTGCCAGTGCCTCGCTCACCAACGATAAGTACCGGCTTATTTAACGTGGCAGCACGAGACACATCTTCCAGAACTTGTAGAAATACCGGGGATTCTCCCAGCAGCCGATCTGCTTCATTGCGCATAATAATTTGACCAATAATTGGTTAAGTTCACCAAGTGAATGCGCTCCATTTTTTTGGCGCCAAAAAAAGATTATAAAATTCATGGGGTTACCGTTTTGCAATTGTTGGCACGCTTTCTGTAAATAGATAACTATCTAAGGATGTAAGAGCGCTTAAATGAGACCGGCGGTTGTTCTTTGACAGAACTTCTCTGGTCGGAGTAAGCCATCTAAGCAAAATTAGTAATTAGTTATTAAATCAGGCGCTGGTAGTTAGAGCGTGTTTTGTCGGTACTGGAGGCGAATAGCGATGAGTATTTTTTCTCGAATGACAGATATTGTGAATTCCAACATTAATGCGATTTTGGACAAGGCTGAGGATCCAGAAAAAATGGTGCGGCTTATTGTTCAGGAAATGGAAGAAGCCCTTGTTGAGGTGCGTAGCACCTCGGCAAGGATTATAGCTGACCGTAAGGAGATTTTGCGGCGTCTTGAATGGCAGCGCGCTGATGCTGACGAGTGGGAGCGCAAAGCAGAAGTGGCGGTGCGCAATGGCCGCGATGATCTGGCCAAAGGCGCTCTACTTGAAGGCAGTCGTGGTCAGGCATTGACTGATTCTCTAAGCAAAGAAGTTGCGCTGCTTGACGGCACGCTGCATAAGCTCGATTCGGACATTGGCACCCTACAAGAAAAAATTATTGACGCTAAAGCGCGACAAAATGCCATTGTCTTGCGCGGTCAGGCAGCCCATTCGCGGCTAGGGCTGCGTAAAAAGCTCCATGAAAGCGGCGTTGACGATGCGATTCAGCAGTTCGAACTTTACGAGCGAAAAATGGACGATCTGGAAGGGCTAATTGAAGCCTATGATCTTGGACAAAAGTCTCTTTCAGACGAGATCTGTGCATTAGAAACCGACGACGATGTTGAAGCTTTACTCAGCGATCTAAAATCTAGGCTATCTGATGATTCTGTAACCTCCGAAGAGGCCTGCACGCGCGCAGAGCAGCGCTCCGAAGTAAAAGGTGCAGCAAATGACGTCACCGCCGAACAAGATTTTCCTCCACACGACAAGCAATAGTAAGAGGGCAGATTATGGAAGGCATAGTGATCGCGTTTATGGTCCCGACGAGACTATTTGTGCTGGTGGTCTTGCCGATATGGGTAACGATGCACTATCGAGGCAAAGAGAAGCGCATGAATTCACTTTCAGAGAGTGAGCGCGAAGAGTTGTTGTTGCTCACGCAACAAACCGAACGAATGCAAGAGCGTATTGAATCTCTTGAGGCGATATTAGACGAGCAGACCCCTGATTGGCGCCGCAGCGAGCTTTAAGCGCTTTATACTTCAGTCGCGGCTAGTTGGTTAAGGGCCGCAACGACCTTTGCAAAGCATTAATTGGATAACATATTTGAGGTTCTGATGACGGACAAAGAAGATAAGAATGCTCAGCAACAAGAGCCTGCGCCAGATGCAGATACACATAAAGAAAAGGACGATATTACCGCGCAAGAATCGTCTTTTAACCATGCGATGAAAGAGCTGGGCGAGAGTATGTCGGAACTGGCCAGTGCGCGCTCAGTCGAGGCGCTCAACAGCGCGATACCTTTGATCAAGGACGCCGCTGAACGTATTAGAAGCCAGGCTCGAGGTAAATCCACGGGCGGGTTTGCAGAACAAGCCGACGGTCAGCAGGTTGACCAGAGCGAAGAGCGCTTTGAATCTGCGCAGGAACTGGCTGACATGCTGCATGACCATGATGCCTCGCAACTATACTTAAACGATAACAAGCGCGTTGCCGGGGTTTGTGCGGCTTTAGCACGCTATTTTGCAATGGATACCTTCACCGTGAGAATGCTCGCGGTAACCGGACTCATTTTTATCCCCCAAGTGGCATTTCCTGCCTATTGGATTTGTTATTTCATGTTCGATAAAAGGGGTGGCCGCCTAGATTCTGAGGGTCAAAGTCGTCGGCAAAGGCGCAAGCAGCGCAAGCGGGAGCGTCGCGCAATGCGCGTTATGGCCCGGGCATCCAAATTTGCGGATCAATATGGCAGCGAAGGTTACGGGTGGAGTAAGGCGCAGTTAAGGAAAATGCGCCGGCGCGGGTATAGGGGGTTGATGCTGCCTGGTAATTGGTTTAACCCACAGCAAGGTTATTCGGTTGGTGAAAAAAATCATGAAGAGCAAGTTTCCAGCGTGACCAATGGAGTTCATTCTGAGTCGACGCCGCCTGAAGCCAAAACCCGCGCTGAAGAGACCACTAGGTCTGGCAGAAACTCTAGGCCTAAGGGCGCTTCAATTGCGCCGGAGGTGATGTTGCGCAAGGCTCGTTTTCGCAGGCAAGAGCTAGAAACCCGGCTGCGCCGGCTTGAGTCTTTTGTAACGTCTAAGCAGTTTTATCTGCATAAGGAATTAACGATTCTTGAAAAATAAATTTATAAAAAACAATGATTTATGGGTGAAAAGTGATCTATTTTAGAGTGTAGGTTCCAAACTTATCCGGTCGGTCGGTGAAGATGCCGCTGAGCCCGAGCTGCCGTAGTTTTTCCGCTTTGCTGGGAGAGTTCACGGTGTAGGCAAAAATTGGCAGGTTGCTCAATGTTAGTGCCTGCATACGGGAAGGGTTGATTGAAGAAGCTGCAATATTGATGGCTGACGCATCCAGGTTTTCAGCAATGTAGAGTATGTCTTTTCGCCATCGCGCAAATAACGGTGCCACGGGTGTTGTTTTATCTTCCTGCCGAAATTGGGTTAGCTCGTCCAGGTGAAATGACGATACTAAAACCGGGGTTTGTGGATTTGCTCTTATGGCCTGGGCCACTAAGCCTGCGGTCTGTTTACTTTTCAGCTCAATATTTAAACCAATATTTGGGTGGCCGACTAAAAGCCTAAAAATGTCTTCAAGCATTGGGATGGGTTGATCATTCTGGCAACGCAGTTTAGCAAGGTCTTCTGTGCTGTGATCGGTGACGACCCCGGTGCCATTTGTTGTGCGATCTAACGTGTCATCATGAAAAACGCACAACCTTGGACTGCCGTCCCGGCTATAAATACACTGCACATCAAGCTCTAACATGGGGCAACCCAACTCAATAGCGAGGCGAAAGCTGGCTGCCGTATTCTCCGGTGCCAACCCAGCAGCGCCGCGATGACCAATAATCAGGAAATCTGCGCGGCTAAAAAGGTCTTTTATTGTCATATCGTGTGCAAGTTGTTTAGAGCCTGAGCCAGTAGGCTGGTAGG
>CAJJAQ010000067.1 GCA_905182095.1 uncultured Pseudomonadales bacterium
AAATTGGGCAATTCATAAACTACAATGGCGACAAGTTGCAGCTTTGATTTTTAGTTAATGTTTTTCTTCCTTTCTTCCTTTCTTCCTTTCTTCCTTTCTTCCTCTCTTTGTCTCTTTCTCTCTTTCTCGCCACGCAGAGAGAAAGAGAGTTGGCGTTCTCTTTATGTATGTTCTGGTGAGGTCTTTGCCTTTATCTCCGACACATACAATTTTCACTCCTCGTGTTTTTAGATACACCAAATACTGTGCGCTAACTGGCTTGTACCGAATAAAAAAAGGGAGCGGCTACTGTGGCAAGAGCGCCTTAGTGTGTTTACATTTTGGCGTAGGCTGCATGTTTCACTCGAAAAGCCCAATCACAAATGTGGTTTTTTCTCGCTAGCCCCAGTACTTTTCGAGTTTTAACGGATAAGCGATTTGGCAAATCCACCGGCGTCCCGCCTAGAAAGAATTACGATCCATTCATTAGGAAAATACCAAAGTTCACCGTTATCTAGCCCGCCTTTAGAATTCGATCACTTATAACTGCGCGTAATTTCGGGCTCTGTGGCCTATCTCTGTAAGCCCTTACAATTTTGGAGCGAAATAATATGTAGAAATTTTTTTATGCAAATCTGCGTCCTATCATTTTATTTTCCCCCTTTGTGCATTTATGAATTTGGCTGCCGCCGAACACGCGCCGGTGACAAAAAACTGAGCGCAAATCGTCTCCAATTATATTGCAGCGTTTAACACGTATAACGTAGAAGTCATGCTTAAGTTGGTTACCGACGATGTTCAGTGGCGGAGTATTGATGGCGACAAAATCACGGTAGAGGCAAATAGCAAAGCAGAACTTCGTCGCAGCATGGTGGAATATTTTAAGTCCTGTGGTAGCTGTAAGTCGCGTTTAGCGCATATGTTTTCAACGCGAAGCAGGGTTTCGGCTTAGAGGTTGCTAGCTTCGAAACGAGTAAAGCGTTCAAGAGCGACAAAGCATGTCGCTCTATGAGTTCTCTAACGCCCAGATCAAACGTGTGTATTATTTTTCGGCGGAGAATTAAATTTTTGCTTTACGGTTAGTCCATTTTTACTGCGCCAATCTTCGGTCCATCCAAGATATAGGTATTTACTATACCTGCTCCTTTAACCTCGATCTCGCCACGGTAGGTCATCTCGTATTCTCCGTCTAGGGCCTCATAAAATGCCTGTGAGATTTGTATTTTGTTGGGGATGCCAGTGGACTCCATGCGACTGGCCATATTCACGGTTTCGCCCCACAGGTCATAGGTGAATTTGGAGGTGCCAATTACGCCAGCAACTACTGCGCCGCAATGTATGCCTGTGCGCATTCGTAATAGGGTTTTGTTGCGTCGGTTGAAGTCCTCTAGGCAATCAATAATGCCGAATGCGAGTTGCCCCATCACTTTAGCGTGATTTTCGTTTGGTATCGGTAGCCCACAAACAGCCATGTAAGCGTCGCCGATGGTTTTAATTTTTTCAACGCCTAAGCGTTTGGCAACTGCGTCAAAGGAGCCAAATAGATCGTCGAGCATAGACAGTACTTCCATAGGCGGCATGTCTTTAGACCATTTTGTGAAGCCCACTAAATCCGTAAAAATCACGCTGACACTTGGAAACATATCTGCTATTTGTTCTTCACCACTCTTCAAACGCTCGGCTATTGGCTCTGGCAATATATTTAGTAGTAATCGAGTGTTTTCCAAATTCTTGACTTCAATAGTGCGCCGTTGTCTGTCTAGGTTGGTAACCATGTTGTTAAAGCTATTGGTTAGGCTGCCGATTTCATCGTTTGAGGTAACATCTAGTTGAATATTCGATTCGCCTTGGCCTATTTCTCGCGCAGCATCTGCCAGTGAGATAATGGGTTTTGTGAATTTCCCAGAAAAATAGACTGCTAATGCGACCATTAACCCGGCAATGAGTAGCGATGACATGATGAGAATTTTTGCTAATGCGTTAATTGGTGCAAATGCTTCTGCTTCGTCGATCTCCGAGATGAGTGCCCACTGATGGTCGCCGAATTGAATTGGGCCATAAGCACTTAGTACACTGACCCCGCGATAGTCATCTATAATTGCTGTTTCGCTTTTTCCTGAGAGTGCGCCAAAGGATGCTTTGGTTTGCACACGTTGCAACAAAATAGATGTGTCGAATTCGTCAAGCAGACTAATTGTTTTCTTGGGGTAATCTAACTTTTTCAGCGCTGTAAAATATCCTTCGCGGTCTTCAATAAGAAACCGTGAAATGCTGCGCATGGAAAAATCGGGCCCAACCAAATAGGTTTCACCTGATTCTCCTAGGCCGTCTTCCTTCCATTTTTGGCCGCCAGTCATAATTTGATTGATGCGGGTTATGGGCATTTGAAAAATCAGTACGCCAATTCGCTCAATACCATCAAATATTGGCTTTGCTATGAATGCCGCCGGTGCGCCATAAGAGGGTGCGTAATAGTCAAACTCAACAAAGATAGGGTCGTCGGTGGCAGCTAGTGCATTTGCTTCTTCATAGGCAGCTGCGAGATTTGATCTGCGGTAGGGACCGTTTCTCAAGCTGGTGGCGAAATCTGATTCTTTGAAGACTGAGTAGACAATATCCCCGGTGCGGTGATCGACTAAGAAAATGTCGTAGAAACCAAAGTTTTCTAGATAGCTGTTTAGGGTGGCATGGTACCTGTCATGAAATTCGCTATATTCACTGCCATCTAAAGCTTTGTGCAAAGCATTTTTCTCTCCTTGAGGGAATGCGTTCTCAGCAATATAGTGATGTTGGAGGTATGCGGTCGTGTATGTGTCGGGCAAAAATTTAGTCAAAGTTTGCTTTTTGTGGCTACCTTGCTCTAAAGACGGCAAAAACACACTTTGGTAGTAATTATGTAGGCGGCTGTCGGCGGCTGTCAGCTTGTTTTTCTGCTCTGTTTGGTCGATGCCGTTGGGTATTTTGAAAAACGAATTTGATAAGTCATTCATTGCGCTAATCGTCATCGGATTTTCACCTAGTGTAACGATTTGAGCTTTGACGAGATCTAGATAGCCCTGCATTTGGCTGCTTTTGGTTGCACGTATGGACGTGAGTTGATTAAAGCTTAGGTTTTGTAGGGCACTTTTCCCGTTGTGGTAGCCCACCCAGCCGACAACCGTACTGATGGTGAAGCAAACGATCAGCAAAAAAGAAAATCACTTTGGTTTTTATATTGTGGTTGCGCAAAACGCTCTCCGGTTCACTAAGGTATATATTCCCCTATTGAGTGGAGCTGGTGTGGCAAGACCAAGCGTCAACTTTAAGGCGGGTTGATTTAGTGTTTCTTTGTGCCTGAATTTGCGACAAAAGTGTCCATAAATTGGTTAAACGGTACTAAAGTGGAATTAAACGGTACATTAAGTAATCTTTTGGTGTTCATTCTAATTGGGCGTTCTAGGAGCTGTGCGCCAAACGGGGTGTCAGTTGAAACCTAGTGATGGACTAAACGTACATTTTTGGTTTTGTTAACTATGCTGGAGTGGAACTTTTGGACGTTGGTTTTAATTCTTTTCTTCGCAGAGTCTGCATGAGTTTGCGCGGGCTTAGTTTTAGGGTTTTATTCGCTGCAGGATTTTCTTTAAGCGTAATGAGCTGTGCTGATAAACCGGACACCAACTCTGTCGCTTTGCCGGTGCCTTTCGTTGCGCCGGTATTTACTATACATGTTGTTTGTAGCGCGAGATTTACCGAGAACCAGCGTTACTCGCATATGTTGAGAATCACTAAAGCGTTGGACTATGTAGAGTTTACAGGCGGTTTTGGTCTAAGAGTTTTCGTCAGTGAGAGCGCATCAGTCGAGCTTGTCAGCGGTAAGCTAATTGCCAAGTTTCCTGTTGGGTTAGATATGGGTACGCGTGCATTTGAGTTGTCTATTGACCGGCGCACGTTGGCTTATCGATTGAGCTATGCCGTGGGGCCATCTGGTGTGCTTGAAGGTGGTAGCAAAGAGGTGTTAGTGAAGGGCTTATGTAACCAGCTAGATGGTAGTGGTTTCAAGTTGTGATGGCCTCCGGGCGTGGTCGCCTCAGTTAGGGATTTAGGCTCAACATTTGGGTTAACAGATCCTTTATTTGTGGTCCATACATCATCATTAACCACCCCGAAATCGCAATATAAGGCCCAAAGGGAATCGCTGTTGATCGCGTATTTTTGTTAAACCCAATGAGCGCGATGCCCACAATAGCTCCGGTCAACGATGAAAGTAACAATACCCCAGGTAGGCTCTGCCAACCGAACCAAGCGCCTATGGCTGCCATGAGCTTGAAGTCGCCATAGCCCATGCCTTCCTTGCCGGTGACCAGTTTAAAAGCCCAAAAGCACACCCACAATACCCCGTAGCCCAATATTGCGCCCAAAACTGCATCGGGCAGGCTGGCGAAACGACCGCTTAGGTTGGCAAACAACCCTAACCAAAGTACAGGTAATACGATGTTGTCGGGTAAAATGTAGTGTTTTGCATCTATGCCCGATAGCGCGATTAACGCCCAAGTGAAGATGAGAGCGAAAACCAACTCCAGGGTTGGACCAAATTTCAGAAAAACAATCAGGCTCAAAAGGGCAGTTATTAGCTCAATTGCTGGGTATTGCCAAGAAATGGTTGTTTTGCATTGAGCACATTTCCCACCCAGCAATAGATAGCTGAATAATGGAATGTTGTGCAGGGCGCTGATGGGGGAATTGCAGTTCGGGCAACTTGAACGCGGTACCGATAGGTTAAAAGCCTCATTGGCTGTTTGCGGCTCTTGGCCCAATGCGAAGTGGGCTTCTGCCTGCCACGCGTGTTCAAGCATTTTGGGCAGTCGATAGATAACCACATTGAGAAAGCTGCCGACTATAAGGCCCAGTACAACAATAGCGCTGTGCCAAAAAATCCAATTTGCAGGGTCGAAATAGTCAGCCAATTGAGAACTCCTATTTTGCCCAGATATAACCCTAGGCTAGCATTTAGCGAATATGAGTGTCAGTTAGGCTTGAGCCTTGGTATCGAATACCAGGGCCTTCAGTAATGATATTGCCATCAATGCCATAACCAGAGAGAAGGGTAGCGCGCCAACAATCATCGCGGAACGCAACGCGTCCATGCCGCCTGCAACCAAGAGCACGCTGACTAGCAAGACAAATATCACGCCCCAGAGCAACACATGCAGTCCTTGTTTTTGACTTTGGTCGCCGCCAGAAGCCAACGTATTGATGATCAGAATGCCCGAGTCAGCAGAAGTGATGAGAAAGGTTAGTAGTAACACCACAACCAGCACCGACAACGCCACCGCCATACTGGGTGATAGCAAAAGATTGATGGTAGTAAAAAGTTGTGCCGACATATCCGAGTTAACAATTGTGCCTTGGGCGATGCCGCTGAGTTCTAGATCAATGGCTGTGGCGCCAACAAAGGTCAACCAAGTCAAACAGATCAGTGAGGGTACAATAATTGCGCCCAATACATATTCTCGGATGGTGCGACCTTTAGAAACCCGCGCCAAAAACATGCCGACAAATGGTGCAAAGGCGATCCACCAAGCCCAGTAGAATATGTTCCACGCGCCTTGCCAATTTTGCAGCGCAGCGCCTACATCAGTGCTCGCATCATTCCATACGGTGGTCGACATAGTCGGCAGAGCTATTAAGTAGTCCCAAATAGCGTAGCCAAAAGATTGTATAGCGAACAAAGTTGAGCCTAATGCAACGAAGCACAGCAGCAGGGCAATTGATAACAACATGTTGATGTTCGACAGCCATTTTATGCCACGCTGAATCCCAGAAAGAGCAGATAAGCAGGACGCGCTGACGATAATTACTAAACCAGTAATTTGCGCGATTAAGGTTGGCTTGCCTGCTTCATCGACAAGGAACGCCATGCCGCTAATATTGAAAATGCCGGAAGCAAACTGCGAAACGCCATAACCAATAGTCACGCCGAGGCCGATTAGGGTAGCCAAAATTGCCGCGATATCGACCAGGTGGCCGAGCCAGCCTGACATTGCATCGCCGAATAAGGGCTGCAAGCCGGAGCGTATGGTCAACGGTAGCCCGCGCACATAGCTAAAATAGCTCAAGGATATACCGATTAGCCCGTAGCATGCCCAGGGAGTTAAACCGTAGTGCAGCATTGCCCATTTATAGGCGTTACGAACATTGGATTCATCCAGCGGTGCACTCAACCCTTGAATGGTCTCTGGGTTAGTGGCGAAGTGAAAAATGGGTTCGGCAGTTGAATAGGTGAGCATGCCAATGCCAATGCCGGCACCAAACATCATCGACACCCAGGTAAACAGTGAGAACGCTGGCGCCTCGTCTTTTGCCCCCAAGACAATGCGTCCTGTGCGTGGCCATAGGGCTATCGCCAAGCAGACAAAGGTAAAGAAAGCGGTAACGTAGATGTACCATCCCCCAAAGGAAGAGGTAGACCAAGTCTGCATATCTGCAAGTTGCTCGCCTGCACGTTCTGGCGACAAGCCGATCCAGAGGATAAATGTAAAGATGACGACTTTGGGGATAGCGGCAACAGATACGTTGAAGCCCTCATAGAAGCCGGTTTTGCTGGTACTTATAGATACTACTGGGTCGGCACTAGACTGCGTCACTAAGCGCTCTCCTGAATGTGGGCTGATTTGGGAGATAAGAGTTAAACATCTAAGGGTCATGTATGCAAAGTGCGGCGCGCCGAGGCCCACCGTGTGAGGTAGGTTTTTTGGTCCAACTAAGGCGCCGTCCTGAGGCAATGTAGCTAGACAGTGCTGAGGGGGGGAGTAGTTCAAACGAATAGGCCTTTTTATCCGCCATTCTATTTTCCCACCACTTGCCGTCTTGAGGGTTCGTTATTGATGTACTCAAGCTTTTTATTCATTGATAACGTCTATCGCTGGAGTATATAAAATCAATTTCATCTATGAGAACGAGAGGGTTATGTTCTCTTAAGATTAATGAGTAGAAAGTACGGCTCCGTTGGAGCAAAGATTTTTATAAATTCATGAGGGTTACGAAATGCATCGCAAGTTTCTTCTGGGCATCTCTATGATGTCGATAACACTGTCAGTACATGCCAGCGATCCACACCATGGTGCGTCAACGTCATCGCAGGAGGTGGGTCAACGAGTAGACCAGGCTAAAACAAATCAATTTTGGTGGCCTGAGCAACTCAATCTATCTTCCCTGCGTGATCACGACGCTAGGGCTAATCCACTGGGCGAGAATTTTGACTACGCGCAAGCGTTCAATGCGGTAGATCTTGCTGCTGTTAAAGCCGATATCAACGCGCTGTTGACCAATTCCCAAGATTGGTGGCCTGCGGACTTTGGTAACTACGGTCCGTTCTTTATCCGGCTCGCTTGGCATAGTGCGGGTACTTATAGAACCTTAGATGGTCGTGGCGGCGCCGACGGTGGCCAAATGCGCTTCGATCCGCTGAACAGTTGGCCGGACAACGGAAACCTGGACAAAGCGCGCAGACTACTTTGGCCAATTAAACAAAAATACGGTCAAAGCCTTTCTTGGGCAGATTTGATGATACTTGCGGGCACAGTAGGTATGGAGAACATGGGTTTTGAAACCTTCGGTTTTGCCGGTGGCCGGGCCGACGACTGGGAACCAGATTTGGTTTATTGGGGGCCTGAGATCACTATGCTTGCGAGCGAGCGCCATGACAAAGATGGCAAATTAGAGAAGCCTCTTGGTGCGGCTCACATGGGCCTGATCTATGTGAATCCTGAAGGCCCTCAGGGCAAGCCTGACCCGGTGGGTTCGGCAAAAAGCGTGCGCGTAACTTTTGGGCGTATGGCCATGAATGATGAAGAAACTGTGGCTCTAGTTGCCGGGGGACACACCTTCGGCAAAATGCATGGTGCGCGCAAGAAATCTTGTGTGGGCCCTGAGCCAGGTGCAGCAACAATAGAAGAACAAGGCTTGGGCTGGAAGAACAGCTGTGGCAAGGGCCATTCAGAAGACACAGTGACCAGTGGTTTAGAAGGCGCGTGGACTCAAGCGCCAACTCAATGGACAACCTTATATTTGCAAAATTTGCTTAACTTCGAGTGGCAGCAAATTCGCAGTCCTGCTGGCGCACTGCAGTGGATTCCAACAGACGAATCGCTACACAGCGTGGTGCCTGATGCTCACGTGAAAGGGAAGTTTAATCCACCGGTCATGACCACAGCTGATTTAGCGCTGAAGTATGATCCTGCATATCGCAAGATCGCAGAACGATTCTTGGCAGATCCCAAGGAATACCAGCTGGCTTTTGCTAAAGCTTGGTTCAAATTAACCCACCGTGATATGGGTCCACGAATTCGCTACCTGGGTAGTGATGTGCCCAGTGAGGTGATGATTTGGCAAGACCCGCTTCCCCAGGCCAGCAGCAAGCCGGTCAACGCGCGCCAGATCAAGCAATTGAAAAGGGCTATTGGCGCTACAGACTTAAGTGTTGCAGATTTAGTCGGCACTGCGTGGGCTTCGGCTTCGTCATTCCGTGGCAGCGATATGCGAGGCGGTGCTAACGGCGCGCGTTTAAGTTTAGCGCCGCAGAAAGATTGGGCTGTGAACCAACCGCAAAAATTAGCCCGAGTACTTAATGTATTAAAGGCCGTTCAGAGCGAATTCAATGCGAATAGCCGCAGGGGCGTTGAGGTGTCTTTGGCAGATGTCATAGTACTTGGTGGTGCTGTAGGCCTAGAGCGCGCTGCTAAAGAGGCTGGTACTGAAGTGTCTGTGCCATTCACGCCAGGACGTGTAGATGCGCTTCAGGAACAAACAGATGTTGTATCGTTTGCGGTACTTGAACCCACAGCGGACGCGTTTCGTAATTACTTCAATGTTAACCAGGCGTACCGTTCGCCAGCTGAAATGATGGTAGACAAGGCGGACCAGTTGCGCCTCACGGTGCCAGAAATGACGGTATTGTTAGGCGGTATGCGCGTGCTGAACGCGAACACTGATGGATCGGCACACGGAGTGTTAACCGAACGGCCTGGAACATTGAGTAATGATTTCTTTTTGAACTTGTTAAATGGTGCTCATCCGTGGCGCAAGGCAGCTACTGAAGGCACTTACGAACAAGTAGATTCTGCGACTCAAGAAGTGAAATTTACGGCTACCTCCGTGGATCTCATTTTTGGTTCAAATTCCGAGCTGCGCGCCATTGCTGAGGCTTATGCCTTTGATGATGCTGCGCCGCGGTTTGTGAAAGACTTTGTTAGTGCTTGGGCAAAAGTGATGCAACTTGATCTCTTTGATCTTGAGAATAACTAACAGGAACTGCTAGGGGTCGATTGCTCAATCGGCTCTCTTTTAGTGACCAGTTGGTGGTTATAAAACTCCTCGCGTCCCGCGAGGAGTTTCTCTAAACCTACTTCGTGATAAAGGCCTATTCGACCGATGCTCTCTCAGTTTGCAACAGTGCTTCTAGTCTAAGAATATTGGGTCCAGTTCTGTTCCTGGCGGGTAGTTATCTGCAATCTGGTACATGCCGTCGATCGTGATTTTCGAGGCTATAGTCATGCCGCCTGCAGCGCTGACTTCAACCGGGCCTAGCTCTGCAACTGCGCAACGACTTTTGTTCATTGGTCCGTCGAGGACTGTGAGTACAAGCCCATCGTCTCCTGCCTCCAAGCCCAATTCTGTAAGGGTAGACTTGAGCATACCGCCATGTGCTTCAAAAGTGACTGTGCCATTAAAACGCATAGCGCCCGTTGCGCTGCCGTCCGCTGCTATGGACAGATCGCCGCCAGGCTGGGCCATGAAGACAAATGTGCCATCTTCGGCGTGGGTTGCACCATCACTCAAGGTTATTGAACCCTCCGCGGCCTCGACGTAACCCCTAAAGCTGGCTTTTACGCCCCATGTTAATTTATTAAAACTCATTGATGTTCCATTTGCAGCAAAGTGTTAAGAATGGCGCAATCCGCCATAAATTGCATCACCGCTGCAAATAGATGCGAGATTCCTCACGCTCAGCGCGCTTGTTCCATTCTGCCAGTAGGCCTTTCGTTATCTGGTTCACAAAGGGTAGACATAAGTGGTGGTCAACTACACAGAGCAAAGGGGGCGTCTCGCCTTCGTCAAGGGCGTGTGTCTGGGTAGGGCTTTGCACTATTTTGTGCTCGGGCTTGTCTCACCTTTTAAAGAGAAGAATGGTGGAAAAGAAGCATAGAGAAGAAGCATAGAGAAGAAGCATAGAGAAGAACGATAGAGAAGAGCAAGAGAGACGAGCGAGAAAGTAGCAACACGAAAATTTCTCCTATATCGCT
>CAJJAQ010000068.1 GCA_905182095.1 uncultured Pseudomonadales bacterium
CGACCACCGACCACCAGGCTCTTAGCAACAAGAGCAGAGCACTGGGCCTAGGTGTGCAGAGAATATATGATGGGCTGGAAGTTTACCTTGGGTGATATTTTATGCGCAGTACAATCTGGCCAATTCTCTTATCTCCCCCCTTGTGTAGGTGGGTGATATTGATGCTTAGTTGCCTGTCTCTATCAATTGTTTCAGCAGGAGAAATAGTGAGCGAACAATATGAACGAATGCAACCCTGCCCATCGTCACCCAATTGCGTATCTAGTAAAGCCGACCCTGGTTCACATTACATAGAGCCACTGGTCAGCGTCAGAGATGCTCAGGCATTAATGGCGGCGATAAAATTGACGTTAGAAGAAGATTCTGGGTTTTCAGTAGTTGAGTCAGATGACACCTACTTGCACGCCGAAGCACGTACTCGCTTTTTTGGTTTTGTAGACGACGTGGAATTTCAAATTCGCCAAGACTCTAATGTGGTGGATGTGCGCTCTGGTTCGCGAGTTGGTTATTCGGATTTGGGTAAAAATCGCCGGCGTTTAGAGGCTATTCGACAATCATTAGCTAAACAGGGATATTAATCCCAGCGATGCCCCCCTCAAAGAGGCAGGCAAAATGACCAGAAATAGGAGCCTTGCACTCATTGCAGTAGGTTGTCTTTAACTTGCATTGTTTTTTCTGCGCGGTTTGAGCAATCATGTCTGGAGGATTTACAGGAAAAAGACCCTGAAATAAAAGCTCTTATAGACGGCGCGACCGATCACAGTCCGGAATTCGTTAGTTGTGACCCTAAGTTGCCACTTGGTATGTCAAACGAAATTATTCAGGGTTATACCGACAGAGACGAAAATGGCGTCTATCACCCCAAGAATGCGCGATGCCATAGCCTAAAAATCTATGCTGTTGAGTAACAAGAAATTGTCGACACAAGATCCTTTCCCCGTTACTTCTACCATTTGCAGTTTGCTGATGAAAACGAAAAACAAGCTCATGAAGACTTTTACATTTACGCTGAAAAATATATTGGGCACTGCAAAGGTATGGCTGCCTTTGATCGAATTGAAGGAGGGTGGTTTCTGTCTGTGACCTACTACATTTAAAGTACCAATACTTTAAACCTATCCACTTTGGTCGGTGTTGGCTGTTATTGCCTCGATAAAATTCTAAGCTTAAACGGCGTCACAGAACCGCTGGTTGAGATTACATCGCCGGCAGGTGGCTTGATAAGACGGCCACTTTTCACACGGTACATTTAGCTATTGGGCCAAAAGCCCGGTCCCACCGTGATTTGTTGCGTTGGCTCATTACTTTCAGAGCGCCCTCTGCTTGGTGATTCGACCTAACGCCAATTTTGCTGGTAGTCTATGAACTTAAAAATAAAATCCGATAATAAGAAGAAAAGCCTCTATGCCTATATCTCGCTCTGTAAAGCTCATTAACGGTTTACTCGTAGCCCTGCTGTCTTTGTCTGTTATGTCTGCCCATGCTGGTGGCCACAAAGGCGGCCATGACGGTGAATACGCCGGTATCCATAAGAGTGGACTCTCAAATGTGGAGAAAATAAAGTTAGCCACGGCCGCAGCGCCAAACAACGTGAGTGATAACGCGCTAGTTTTGGATGCTGATAATAGTGTTCTACGTGAGGGTGATAATGGCTGGGTGTGTATGGTAGGAACGCCACCGTCTTACGAAAACCCCATGTGCGTTGACGCGCCTTGGCAGCGGTGGTTGGACGCCTTCATGAATCAAAAACCCTACAAAAACGAATCTAACTCCATTGGTGTTTCTTACATGTTGGTAGGGGATATTCCGGTAGACAACGACCACCCAATGAATTTGGACGAATCCAAAGGAACATGGGTACAAGAAGGTCCGCATCTAATGATTTTGGTACCACAGGCACTGTTTGGCGATTTACCCAGAAACCCTTACGAGGGTGGCCCTTATGTCATGTGGGAAGGCAGTGACTTTGCTCATATCATGGTGCCATTAGAGAAAACTACACCGATAACCTATGAGTAATCCGTACGGCAGAAATTCGCAGAGATACTCACTGTGAGCGCTTACAAAAATACAGTTAATGAAAAAGCTATTAATAAAAAGATGGGTCAACTCAAAGCCGAGCTGACCTTTTTGGCCGATGAGATAGAGGCCATTGGTCGGCACGCCATGGAGCAACCAGAAAAATATGGTCCTGAGGCATTAGAAGAATTGCGTCATAGTCATATGGGTGAAGTTCTGCGCTTGAGATCGGAATTAGATGGATTAGAGGGTGCGCTGTTAGCGCTAAAAATTGCTTTATAATACGTCGGCGTGGCGCCCCCGTGGTGAGCTAGTGGTTAAACCCCGCGGAGAGAAGCTTGCACAATATGAGCTGAATCAGTGGGGCAGAGTTGTTTAGGATAAGACCGAGCAAAGGCCAAAGAAAAATTGGTGAGATAAGAAAAGCAAAAAGGAATACGTTATGAAATGGTTAATAGCTTTATTACTTAGTAGCGTTGTTGCATTTGGCCAAGCGTCCATTAAAGAAGGTGATGCTGCGCCCAATTGGACCCTTGAAGGGTCTGACGGTAACAGTTACCAGCTATCAGACCTTCGCGGTACCCATGTGGTGTTGGCCTTTTTTCCCAAGGCGTTCACTGGCGGCTGCACGATAGAGTGTAAGTCAATTCGCGATAGCAAAAGACAGGTTAGACGCTTCGAGTTTCAGCTCTTTATGGCTAGTACAGACGACATTGAAACCGCCGTGGCCTTTGCAGAGCAAAACAATGCAAACTTTCCAATTCTTGCAGACGCATCGCAAACAGTAAGCGATGCTTACGGAGTTTTAGGTTCAGGCGGTATGGCCAAACGCTGGACCTTCTATATCGATGCTGAAGGCATTATCAGCAAAATCGACAAAAACGTTAACCCTCGAACGGCTGGTCGCCAGCTACTAGAAAATTTGATTGCTCTCGAAGTGCCAGTAAACTAAGCCTGATATTTTTACTCTGCGTTGGGGTACGGTGATCAGTCGCCTGCCTCAATGTTGCTCTGCGTATATGAATCAAGAGCGCGCCACTAGGTGGGTCTTGCAAGGTCGGAAGGTCAGATCTTTAGTCGGGGTCGTTTTCTCCGCTCTTAGCTTTTAACTTTTAGCTTTTAACTCTTAACTGGGAGCCAATTCCATTATCAAATGCTGGCCAGTTTTATTCATTTTTTCCAATCATGTTATGCATCTCCGAGGATTTTGATCAACGCTGCTTTATTGCCTGGTCCGAACCTAGCTGCCCCAACCCTGCTTGAATTAGGCTAAAATACTCTGAACCTAGGAAAGACTACTACTGACTATTTATCATCAGTGGTTGGGTTTTTTTTTCGGGATGGACGAGTTGGGACTTTCGCATTATAGAGGTGGCTGAAATACTTTGACGACTTATGAAACTATCACTGCGCTGATCAGTTGCTGTTTTTTTATGGGCTTGGTGGCCTGGATTTCTTATCAAAAAACCAAAGGTGAGGTAGACACGCGAGATGGCTACTTTCTCGCAGGTAGGGGTTTAAGCGCGGTCTTTATTGCAGGCTCTATGCTTTTAACCAATCTGTCCGCTGAGCAGTTGATTGGACTAAATGGCTCAGCCTATGGCTTCAACCTCAGCAGTATGGGTTGGGAGGTCACTGCCGCCTTCGCTACCATCTGTATGGCCTTTCTATTTTTGCCACGCTATTTGGCCGGGGCATTTGCCACTTTGCCGCAGTTTCTAAATGATCGATTCGACGGCGGAGTCCGGCGCATGTCTGTCGTGCTGTTCATGATCGGTTATGGGTTAATCACTATTCCATCGGTACTGTACGCCGGATCTATTGCTGTGCTGCAGTTGTTCGATGTACCAGCTTTATTGAATATTCCCTATAGTCAGGCCTTAGCGTTAACCATTGTTGTTATCGGTTGCCTGGGTGCTGTTTACGCTGTCTTTGGTGGACTAAAAGCCGTTGCGGTGTCCGATACTCTAAATGGCATTGGCTTGCTCATTATTGGTATCGCAGTACCCATTCTTGGCCTCGCTGCCCTTGGTGAAGGCAGTGTCGGTGATGGGTTGTATACCGTGGCAAACAGCCATACTGAAAAACTCAACGCCATTGGTTCGGAGTTTGATCCCACACCATTTGCCACGCTTTTTACCGGCATGATCTTCGCCAACCTATTTTACTGGTGTACCAATCAATACGTTATTCAAAGAACCTTGGCAGCAAAAAACCTCGCCGAAGGTCAAAAGGGTGTTTTGTTTTCTGGGTTTTTTAAGGTCTTGGTGCCCTTCATGATGATGTTGCCCGGAGTGATCGCCTATCACCTTTATGGCGGCGTAGGCGAAGACGGTGGGTTGGCTTCAATTGATTTAGCCTATCCAAGGTTGATTCGTGATGTGCTCCCCGTGGAGGCTACAGGGTTCTTTTTGGCGGTTTTACTCGGCGCAGTGTTCAGTTCATTTAATTCTCTACTCAACAGTGCAGCTACCCTATTTTGCTTAGATGTATATTTACCCTACAAAGAAGCCCGTGGCGTTGCTGAGGTTGATGATGCGTTGTTGTTGAAGGTGGCGAAGCGAGCGAGTATTGCGATTGCGCTGTTTTCTTTCTTGGTTGCGCCGCTGCTTCAGTTTGCCGCAGATGGTTTATGGCAAGTTATCCGAGTTTTTACCGGCTTTTATAATATTCCTATCATTGCCATTGTTATTGTCGGGTTGTTTACCCGCCATGTGCCAGCCTTGGGCGCAAAATTGGTCATTATCTTTCACGTTATCGCTTATGGGCTTTTGCAGTTTGTCTTCAAAGAGGCGGTAGACATTCATTTTTTACATCTATACGCGGTCCTTTTTGCAATTGAAATTAGTATTCTGTTGGCGGTGGGGCATTTCTATCCGCGCACTGAACTCTGGAGTTACAGCACCACTCACAAAGTAGACATGCAGCCCTGGGCATATGCAGTGCCCTGTGCTGTTACCTTAATGTCCTGTGTAGTTGCCTTGTATTTGTTGTTTTCGCCAATTGGCATTGTGGGCGGGCTAAGCGACTTTTTCTGGCCGTTGATTGCCTCTTTGTTCGGTATCAATATTTTGTTCTGGGGGCGCTATATGACGAATAATTCGACGCCTACAGCTAACCCTGAATCTTCCTAGCAGTTATGCTGTGAGCCAGATTTTGCTCAACGAAATGGATCAAGACATTGACTAAAACCAGATTGCGGATGTTTGAGAATTCCCCGGGCCAACGCCACGTCACTGACGGTGACAGATATTTATATGCCCAGGATGCCCCTCAGTACAATTTGGCGATTATTGGTACGGGTACCATTGGCCAAGAACATATGCGGGTTGCCGCCATGTTGGGGCGCGCACGAGTGCATGGGATTTTTGACACCCAAGCGCACAGTTTAGACAGCGCAGAAGAAAATTTTAAAAGGTTTAGCTCTGACACCTTGGTACGTTATCCAGACCTGCACTCTGCATGTAACGACTCAGCTGTGGATGCTTTGATGATTTGCACGCCTAATTACACGCACTTTGAGGTGCTCAAAGTTGCTATGGCCTCATCTAAGCCAATATTCCTCGAGAAGCCGATGGCCACAGGTTTGCAGGATGCAGCCGCCATTGTAGGTATGAGCGAGACTTATAGTTCGTTTATTCAGATTGGTCTGCAGTACCGTTACAAGGCACAGTATGTTGAGGCATTCCATGAAGCGTTAGACCGGCGCTCTCTTGGCGTGATCAAGACCATCAGCGTCAGCGAGCATCGCCCACCGTTTTTAGACAAAGTAGGCCAGTGGAACAAATTTAGTCGCTTCAGCGGTGGCACTTTGGTGGAAAAATGTTGTCATTACTTTGATCTAATCAATTTGCTTGCCCAGGCAAGGCCGAGCCGAGTTTACGCCAGCGGTGGCCAGGCTGTGAACTTCTTGGATTTTGCAAAAGACGGTGAGCATTCGGATATTGATGATCATGCCTATGTGGTTATTGATTACGACAATGGCGTTCGAGCGAATTTTACCCTAAATATGTTCTGCCCTGATTTCAATGAAGAAATGATTATTGTTGGCGATGAAGGCAAACTTATTGCTCAGGAGAACTTCAACTTTCAGCAGCAGGCGGAATCTACCACTACCGTCGAAATACTAAAGGGCGAGCTGGGCGTTTCAAAGAAATCCGCTGTCAGCTATACCCGAGCACTGGAACAGAGTGGGCATCATGGTTCAACTTATTATGAGCACGAAGCATTTGTCGATCAGCTTGCGGGCGAGTCGGTAGACTGCGCCACAGCGATGCAAGGCATGTGGTCAATGATAGTGGCCAGTGCTGCGCAACAATCAATGGCTACCGGGCAGGCTGTGGACGTGCAGGCGTTCATAGACACTAATGGCCTGGGTACACTGCTGGCCTAACGAAGCCAACGGTAATCGAATAACACTAGGCGGTTAATTATTAGTGCCCGCCGAAGAGAATAAATTGAACTAGGATTTTGTAATGACTGAAACGATTAAAGTTGACGGCCAAACTATGCCAGCAGTGGGTTTAGGGCTTTGGAAGATAGATGCCGATGCAGTTGCTCAGGCAGTTTATGATGCGATTAAGACCGGTTACCGGCATCTAGACAGCGCTGCAGACTACGGTAACGAAGTTGCAGTAGGTCAGGGCATCTCTCGTGCGCTTGCAGACGGTCTTTGTACACGGGCAGAGCTGTGGGTGACTTCAAAGCTCTGGAATACCTATCACCGTAAAGAACATGTAGAAGCTGCCTGCCGAAAATCGTTAGAAGATTTGGGCCTAGACTATTTCGACCTATACTTGGTGCACTTTCCCATAGCCCTGAGCTTTGTAGATTTCCAAGACCGCTACCCACCGGAGTGGATATATAATCCCGCCGCTGCACAACCCAGTATGCAATTAGATCGTGTTCCGTTAAGCGAAACCTGGGGTGCAATGGAGCATTTGGTAGGTGCGAAATTGGCGCGGCATATTGGCGTTTGTAATTACAGTGCCAGCTTGCTGCACGACCTGATGAATTACGCCAATATAAAACCGACAATGTTGCAGATCGAATCCCACCCTTACCTGACTCAAGAAGCATTAATACGTACCGCTCAGTCTTATGGTATTGCGGTGACCGCCTTTTCACCCCTTGGCGCACTTTCCTACGTGGCTCTAGATATGGCCAGTGAAGCTGAAACGGTGTTGACCCAGCCGGTAGTAATGGCCGCGGCTCAGCGTACCGGCGCCTCGCCAGCTCAGGTTGTGTTGCGTTGGGGCTTACAGCGTGGCACTGCGGTGATTCCAAAAACCAGTAACCCCCAGCGGTTATTAGAAAATTTGTCATTGTCGGAATTTTCGCTAACAGACGACGAAATGAGCGCAATATCTGGGCTCAATCAAAACCGTCGCTTTAATGATCCGGGCGCGTTCTGTGAAGAAGCGTTTAACACATTTCATTCTATCTATGACTAGACGCGAAAAATTGGCAGGAATAATAGGGCGAGTAAAATTTGCTCTTGATGAGAGAAGTTATGAACGAGCAGAATAAACTCCAAGGTCAGCAGGAATACGAGCAAGGCGATGTGTTTCCAGTCTTTTACTTGGCAGAACAAAAAATTGCTGGTGGCGACATTGAACAAGCGTGTATTTGGGTAGACGCCAATCGTGAAAAATTATCCAGCCAGCTAACGGCCCATGGCGCCATTTTATTGCGCGGCTTTGGTATCTACAGCGACCAAGACTTTGATCAGCTGATTCGGAGGTTTGCTTGGCCGAACTTTACCTATGCAGACTCGTTGTCTAATGCCGTGAGGCGTAACCGCTCCGAGCGAGTGTTTACCGCTAATGAAGCACCAGCGGACGTGTCCATTTTTCTGCATCACGAAATGGCGCAAACTCCGGTCTATCCATCGAGGCTACTGTTTTACTGTGAACAGGCCGCAGATACCGGTGGAGCTACTCCCATCTGCCGCTCAGACATGTTGCTCGAAGGGCTGCGCCGTCAAGCTCCGGAATTTGTCGCGCAATGCGTTGCCAAGGGCGTGCGCTACTCTCAGACCATGCCATTGCACGATGACTTAGGTTCGGGCCAAGGGCGTAGTTGGAGCAGTACGTTGAGCGCGCCCACTCAAAGCGACGCCGAGACAAAGCTCACTAAGTTGGGTTACACATGGTCTTGGCAAAAAGACCAATCACTCAGCGTGACTACGCCTGTGTTACCAGCAGTTCGTGAATTGGCTGATGGTCGAAGCGTATTTTTTAATCAGCTAATTGCTGCCTTTCGCGGCTGGAAAGACGCTCGCAATAGCGGTGAAAAATCTATCAGCTTTGGGGATGGTACAAGTATCCAACATGCAGATATGGCTGTGGCCATAAAGCTTGCGGATGAACTGAGCTTCGATATTCCTTGGCAAACAGGCGATGTGGCGCTGGTCGATAATTTTTTGGTCATGCACGGGCGGCGACCTTTTACGGGTACACGTAAAGTCTTAGCTTCACTGGTCGCGTAAATCCGTTGTATACCTAAATCCGCGAAGACGAGTAGTGCCGCGCCTACTGCTATCCCCGGGGCTAACCCTAGGGCTATTCGTTAGAAAATGGTGAAAATGACGATCACGCTGTGGCTTATAGACGGTTTTAGCCAAGAACGGAAATTTTATACTCTGCGCGTAGGTCGCAAATCTTAGTGTCTAGCATTTCCTCGGTAAGGGTCGAGTGGGGCCACTTTTTGCGCATTTTGCGTACATGGTTCAGCCAGATCCAAAAGAACTGTGGGACATAGTAAAAGAGGATTTTCAGCGATGCTACGAACTTGCCGCCTAGTAAGGCCGCCCCTTCTTGGTTTAATTGTTGTACTTCGGGGTCGGCAGCATATTCCCTAACCTCGCGCATGCTGATGTCGGTACCAAATAAAATCCACGGCTTTAAGAGTATTTCTCCGGTTATGGAAGTGTCACAGCCAAAAATAATGTGCGTGAGGTCGTGGTCGGTAAAGGTTTTTCCCTTGGTTTTGGACACAGAAGCAACCTCAGGGTTGTGTCGATACAGTTCCTCTAGCCCTTCGCGCAATGTCAGTTGGCACTGTTGATGCAAAAATTCCATAACGTAATTTCCAATGTTTGGTTAGAAATCAATAGCAATAGGCTTGGTGTTTGTCAATCACTGCAAGTTGCATGATTCTACCTAATCTAGAGCGGATGACCGCGAGCCTGGGGCTTAAGTGAGCGGGTTTCCAATAATTATGCCTAATGATGGGCTTTAAGCTCAGCGACCAGTTGCTCATTTTGGGAGGTGCCGTTAGAGCACGTGCCGGCGACGCTGTTTTTTTCAATTCTCCAATAAAGTAATCTTTTTCTCTAGCCAGATCATTAGATACAATACGCTTCCGAAGACGTCATTACTCTGCGCCTAGGGTTGTTCCAGTTATGAGGTTTGCGGTTTTCCTTTCCGCTGTATGAGGGCGCAACACCTGCCGTCATAGAATCTGTGAATGACCTTGGCGGATAAGGAAAATCAGCCAGTATTGATTTATAGTAAGGCTATTCTTTGCCGGGATAGCTCAGTTGGTAGAGCGACTGATTCGTAATCAGTAGGTCTGATTGTATCTCTCGAGATTCTATAAAAATAATCCATAAAAATCATAGACTTAAGGGTGATATATTTTCTTTAAGGATGGTTATAATTATATGTGAGCGCAATGTGAGCGCAATTGCTTCTAAAATTTTGGGTTTGTATGGCTAGAAGAATGAGGCTTGTAGGACGAGGCAGTTTTTACTACCTCTTTCTTTCACATTCTTCCCTGTGTTCTGGGAACTTACATGCTGCGCTTCAAAGTTGCTGTGTTGGTAGTGATTTTTCCGTCAAGGCTTACCGAATTTTCAAAGACCATTGAGTTTGGGTTTTGCGAATCTGTAGTCCATGTCATTCCAGTTACGAAGCTGTGATGCCCCGTGTGCAAATCATTTTTCGCTTCGTCCAGACTGATACTCATGCTTGAAGAGCTTATGCCGCTAACTTTGAACACAGGTTCTGT
>CAJJAQ010000069.1 GCA_905182095.1 uncultured Pseudomonadales bacterium
CATCTCCCCCGCTAAGCGCGACACTTCGTTATAGAAAGAGCGCACTAGTACTTGAGAAAACATAGATTTTCTCGCCACAAACCTGACCGGGCGCGTCAACGCTGATTTGTCCAATTCTAAAATTCGATCCATAGATACACCCAAAGTGCGCGCCACGCCCACAGGCACTAAGCCATGACCAAATCCAGCAAGGGCCATTTGCGCCACCGCAAAAAAAGATTCCAAGGAGGCTACCCTATTGAGGTTCATGCGCTGCATATTTTCCTCAATCGACCCCCAGGCTCCAGAACGCGATTCAATGGTCATCACATCTAATGCATCACCGCTTTTATACTTCAGCGCGCCAAGACCAGAGGGAATAATCACCATAGGCTCTTGGCGAATGACTTCGGATACCAAATCAGAATCTGCATCTGGACTACCAGTACAAATACCCACCATATATTCACCGGAGCGCAGTCGATCAAGCACCACCGGAGATCGCTGGGCATGGAACTCAAACTCCACACTAGGCATCACGTCACGCACTTTCGAGAAAAGATCAGAGCCCCAGCTAGCCAAAATAGCCTCAGACACACCCAAGATAATCTTGCCTTTGCGCAAAGCGTTATCTTCCAAAAATACACTGCGCAGCTCGGACAAGAGGGGCGTCACGCGCTCTACTAACCTGGTTCCATGATGAGTGAGTACCACCCGGCGGCCATGGCGCTCTATCAGTTCACGATCATAGTAGCGTTCTAATGAAGCAATTCTCTTGCTCACGGCAGATTGGGAAATACGCAAAGCAGTACTGGCTTCCATCATGGTGCCAGCCTTGGACAGTGCAACTAATGTCTCTAGATTTTCAATCATGACTCAAATTCTTGCGCAATGAGACTTGATCATATTCTTATTCGTCGCTTTTTTCATGAATCATATGTATTTATTCTCGCCCAATGCTCTATATCGCCATTATAATCACCGCTTTTCTCACCAGCGTGTTGTCTGGATTGGTCGGAATGGCCGGCGGTGCGGTACTTATGGCAGTACTGATCACGATACTCCCCGTCTCCAGCGCCATGATATTACATGGCGCTACTCAGGCCATGGCTAACGGTTCAAGAACACTACTGCTCAGAGAACATCTAATTTGGCGCCTGCTACCCGGTTACGCTTTAGGAGCCGCCTGCGCTGTAGGCATCGCCACATGGCTGGTCTTAGTGCCAGACCCCGGCGTAGTGCTTATCGCGATCGGCGTTTTTCCTTGGGCCGCACAGTGGAGTAGCCGGTTAAAAGGATTAAACATCACCCAACCTTTGACAACTGTGATATGCGGCTTTGTTGTCACTTTCGCACAACTCATAGCTGGTGCTGCGGGCCCTATATTGGATGTGTTTTACATCAACAGTGGTCTAGGCCGGCAAGCCATAGTGGCTAACAAGGCGCTTACCCAAACCATAGGTCACTTGCTGAGAATTTTGTACTACGGGGCGCTTATATCTCTGTCTAGCGAGTTACCGAGTTGGATATTTGCCGCTTCACTTGGGGTGGCAATACTGGGCACTCGCGTAGGCACGATGTTACTAGCGAAATGGAACGACGCGGATTTTGAAAAACTCAGCCGCCGAATTATTTTGACCGTGGCCACCATTTGCATTTGCAGAGGCGTTTACGTTTTAACTAGCTAGCTCTACTAGCCATTGCACTTCCTTATCTGGGCGCTCAAGTGCCCAAGGAGTTGGCGTAACAAGAATGGTTACGCCACTTAAGAGTTTTGTGTAAATAAGACCGCGTCTTAGACCGGTTTCACTACAAACAGCAAATCTCCTACATTGACCTGCTGACCATTGCTGATATTCACCCTGGTAACCTGATAACTGCGCTGAGGGTCATAGACCACACCACCAGAGTTAAAGTCCTTGAGTGTCAGTGGATTAAATATCTTCATAGCTTCTAGCTGACACAACGTCTCTGTCAAACCAATCTTTTGTCCCACAGCCACATATTCTGGATCAGCCGGAGACGGTGCGCTATAGAAAATTGCAGTCGCTGGAGCAAGTACCTTGAGCTCATCACTACCATCAATATGCACAGCGTTGCTGTCGATATTTTCACCTTTAGCACCGCTATTAGATTCAATTTCGTTCACCAGTGTGTCGATATCAATCCGCTGCAACATTTTAGGCAAGTAATTGGTGTCGTATTCACCTTTGCGGAAAATTTCATCAGCAAGAATCATGCGCAGCAATGGAATATTGGTGCATATACCCGTAATGACCACTCGGCTCAGATAATCGATTAACTTATCTGCAGCGGCATCTCTCGTTTTTGCATGCACCACTAACTGCGCAACCATGCTGTCATAATATGGCGATACAAATTTACCTGGCCCAACCGTGGTGATGATTTCTACACCCTCTTCTTCAGGGAATATACATTCATCTATCTGCCCTGGATGGGGTCGGAAAACCACATCACCACCAGCTTGGACCACCAATCTTTCCGCCGTCACCCTGGCTTCAATTGAGTAGCCATTTTCTACAACTTTCAGATCAGCAATAGATTCACCAGAGGCAATTCTAAATTGCTCGGCGACAATATCTACACCAGAAGTCCACTCTGTGACAGGGTGTTCAACCTGCAAGCGCGTGTTCATTTCCATGAAATACACGGCATTGGAGTCCAGATCGTAAATAAATTCAACGGTACCCGCACCGACGTAGCCGACTTCATTAGCAATGTCTGCGGTGGACCGTAAAACAGTCGCAAGCAAATCGGCAGGCAGCATGGTTGAACCAGACTCCTCAATCACCTTCTGCTTATCGCGCTGGACACTGCAGTCCCTAATACCCAACACACGGGTATTACCTTGGGTATCACGTAACAACTGTGCTTCAATATGACGCAGCGAGGTTACGTATTTTTCCAAATAAACATCACCATTGCCAAAGGCGCTGCGTGCTTCTAGCCCCACTCGGTGAAACAGTTGTTCAAACTCTTGAGGGCCTTCTACAACCTGAATACCCTTACCACCACCACCATGCACCGCCTTGATTAGGATTGGATAACCAATATCCAGAGCAACTTCTGCCGCTCTTTCAACATTTGTCATGATGCCGTGACTGCCTGGAACGACCGGCACTTTCAATCTTAACGCGGTATTAATTGCATTAGACTTGTTACCCATCGTTTCCATGCTGGCAACTGGTGGCCCAATAAAGTTAATACCTCTACTGCGCACCAACTCCGCAAAACCTGAGTTTTCAGAGAGGAAGCCGATGCCAGGGTGTAAACTGTCTACACCCTCATTTTCAGCAACATTCAGAACACTCATGGCATTCAAATAACTTTCATCAGGTGTGTTACCACCAATACATACAACGGTATCTTGTGGTCGCAGTTGGTCCACTGCCATGGAGTCCATGTCTGGATCGCTCTGCACCAATACAACGTCTATGTCTTGCTGCTGAGCGATGCGAATCAATTTCGCTGCAGTACAACCTCGAGCATGAATCAAAACCTTGCGCGTAGGACGAATGAGTTCTTCATCTGTAAAGACAGATCTTTGCGCCACAACTATCGGTCGCTGCTCTTCTAAGCCGCCGGACAAAATCCCAGCAATGACCTGTTCAACGGAGTCTTTTGGATGCGGAATTTCCGCGTCTACTTGCGCAAGGTTCTCTTCCAACTCTGGATAGAATGGATGCTGAACTAGACCCTGCATAGAGCCCGGGGTAGTAGAAAGATAATTGGACAAAATAGACTTCAGCGGCAAATTCGACGACACAACAATTTGCCCAGCGAAAGGCATGCTAGTGCCAGAAAAGTAATACGTCTGAACTAGTGGGTGGG
>CAJJAQ010000070.1 GCA_905182095.1 uncultured Pseudomonadales bacterium
CTATTTCCCTATTTCCCTATTTCCCTATTTCCCTATTTCCCTATTTCCTTGCTTCCTTGCTTCGGGTTTCCTTTACCGTAGGCCTTACCTACCTTTTGTATCGGCTCCCATATGAAGGCTTTTGGGATTTCTTTTGTGTTGGGCTATCAAAACTTTTTTTGATTTTCTTGCATATAGGTCTTTTGCCTATTCTAGGTGCGCCTTTAACCCTTGTTGCTGGGTTACGCACTAGAACAGTGCGTGAGTAATCGTCGCGTAGTGAGTTTGTTTAAAGGTGGTGGCCCTCATGTTGTGGGTATTGACGCTTGCGTAGGGCCGAGGATGCAGTCATTACAACCTTTCGTGGCGGTGGATTCGGATTTTAAGGGTCTCGTTTGGCCTGCAAACCAACCTTTTTCTGAACTAGGCACACATCTTGCTATTACCTAAGCAAGACCGAAGTAAAGAAAGGAAAAAAATCTGCTGCCATTTCTGTTTACAGAGAAGGTATCTAAATAGTTCTGATTCGTAGAAAATTCAGGGGTGCGTTTAACGCATTTGATCTTCCACATCAGATCACTGTGCCGGTTGACTAGTACAACAGGCGTGTCCCAGAAGCTTAGGAGAAAAAAATGAAATTAATTACGGCGATTATAAAACCGTTCAAGTTGGATGACGTGCGTGAAGCATTGTCTGAAGTAGGGGTTCAGGGCATGACGGTCACTGAAGTAAAAGGGTTCGGGCGCCAGAAAGGCCATACCGAACTATACCGCGGTGCAGAATATGTCGTGGATTTTCTGCCCAAAGTAAAAATTGAGGCGGCAATTGACGATGCTCTTTTGGAACAGGCGATAGAAGCCATTAGTAAATCTGCTAATACGGGCAAAGTGGGCGACGGCAAGATCTTTGTCACCGCGCTAGAAGAGGCAGTAAGAATTCGTACCGGCGAAACCGGTCCAGGGGCTGTATAGCTTTAAACATTATTTGGAGAAATGATTGTGGAAGATCTTGTTCAGTTAGCATACGCAGTAGATACGTTCTACTTTTTAGTAATGGGTGCCATGGTTATGTTCATGGCTCCTGGCTTTGCCATGTTAGAGGCAGGCATGGTGCGTTCGAAAAACACCTCTGAAATTTTAACAAAAAACGTGGCGCTCTTTTCTATCGCTTGCATCATGTACATAGTTGTTGGCTACAACATTATGTACGGTGGTGAAGGCCTATTTTTGGCTGCGGAAAATACCGTAGAAGACGTTCTAGCTTCGGGTGGTGATACTTACTACTCCGCACGCTCGGATTTCTTTTTCCAAGTTGTATTCGTTGCAACGGCTATGTCCATTATTTCCGGCGCCGTCGCCGAACGAATGAAGCTTTGGTCCTTTTTGCTCTTTGCGGTAGTAATGACTGGTTTCATTTATCCATTACAAGGTAGCTGGAGTTGGGGAGGTGGTTTCCTTGCGGACGCTGGCTTCGTCGATTTTGCGGGTTCAGGTATTGTCCACATGTGTGGTGCTGCTGCGGCTTTAGCGGGCGTACTTTTGCTCGGCCCTCGTGATGGTAAGTACGGTCCTAATGGTGAGATAACGCCTATCCCAGGATCAAATATGCCTTTAGCAACATTGGGCATGTTTATTCTTTGGTTCGGTTGGTTCGGATTTAACGGCGGTTCAGAGTTGAAGTTGAGCAATATTGAAGAAGCCAACGCTGTTGCCCAAGTATTTGTGAATACCAATATGGCCGCAGCTGGCGGTTTGGTCGCAGCACTAATTTTGGCTACGCTGATCTTCGGTAAAGCGGATTTAACGATGGCTCTTAACGGCGCTCTCGCAGGCTTGGTGTCTATTACCGCTGAGCCATTGTCTGGTACCAATCTGGAGTCAATGTTGATCGGTGCGGTAGGTGGTGTAATCGTTGTTTTATCCATTGTTGGTTTAGACAAGATCAAAATTGACGATCCAGTAGGTGCAATATCAGTGCATGGTACCTGCGGTATTTGGGGTCTGATGGCGGTTTTGATTACTTCAGATGATGCGACGTTAACGGGTCAGTTGACCGGGCTGGGTGCAATCTTTGGATTCACTTTTGTTTCAGCGTTAGTTGTATGGTTTGTGATCAAACTTGTGATCGGTATACGCCTTTCTGAAGAAGACGAGCTGATCGGTGCAGATAAAGCCGAAATCGGGATTGTCGCTTACCCTGAGTTCAACAAGTAATTTGTTAACTTGAAGCGAAAGCTTAGAAAAGCCGCCTACGGGCGGCTTTTTTTTACTTGTTGGTTAAGCAAAAGGTTCCATAAGTCCAGCGAGGGTTTAAGATAGACACTTCGTTCACCAGTACAAAGCGACATGAAATATAAGAGCACCAGAGGGCAGGTAAGCGGCATTGGATTTACCGAAGCGCTACTAATGGGTTTGGCTTCAGACAGCGGCCTGCTTGTACCTGAATCAATTCCAGATGTGCGGCCCCATTTGCAGGCGTGGCGCAAACTAGGTTTTGTAGAATTGGCGCAAAAAATATTGCCGATGTTTATTGATGATATCGAACCAGATGTCTTACACCGGCTTATTCAGGAATCTTACGCAACCTTTGATCACCCGGATGTTGTCGGCTGGAAACAACTTGATGATATGGTGGTATTGGAATTGTTTCACGGCCCAACCTTAGCCTTCAAAGATGTCGCTTTGCAATTGTTAGGCAAGCTGTTCGAGCACGTCTTAGGTGAGCGCGGGCAAAAGCTAAATATTTTGGGCGCCACTAGTGGCGATACCGGAAGTGCTGCCATCGCCGGTGTCCGTGGGCAAAAGAACGTAGATATTTTCATTCTTTACCCCCATGGACGCATTAGCCCACTGCAAGAATTACAGATGACTACCGTGGCGGACGACAATGTGCATTGTATTTCGGTGGACGGTAGCTTTGATGATTGCCAAAGCCTAATGAAAACGATTTTTGCGGATGCTGACTTTAAGGCCAAATACGATTTGGGCGCCGTCAATTCTGTGAACTGGGCACGAGTGATGGCGCAAATTGTCTACTATGCATATGCGAGTTTACGTACAGACCAAGCAGCAAACTTTGCGGTACCTACAGGTAATTTTGGTAATGTATTCGCAGCTTATCTCGCACATCAGATGGGTTTCCCCATCGCTAATTTGTTATTAGCAACAAATGAGAACGACATTCTGGCGCGATTCTTTCAATCTGGTGAGTATTCGCGAGGCGAGGTTCACCAAACCTTATCGCCGGCCATGGATATTCAGGTTGCGAGTAATTTTGAACGTTTTCTTTACTACTATTTTGACCAAGACAGCACTCGTTTATGTGAATTTATGAGCGAATTTAACACAACAGGTAAGGCAAGCATCGGTGGGCCACCTACGGATGATTTGTTTACCGCTGTGGCGGTAGGTCGCGAAGAAACCCTCGCGGCCATGGCTGAAGCAAAAGATAACTATGACTACATATTAGATCCGCATACAGCCGTTGGTTATGCTGCTATAAAAGTTCAGGTAGGTGGTTTAAGTGCGCCAAGGATTTGTATTGCTACTGCGCACCCTGCAAAATTTCCGGATGCCGTTATTGAAGCTACAGGCATAACGCCAACTCACCCCTCATTGGAAGCGTTGTCCGGACTGCCTGTGCGCAAAGGGCATATTGATGCCAATATTGAAGCGGTTAAAGAGTATTTGGCGGCTAGGGTTTAACAGCCCGTAATAGGCTTTTAGGTGTCTGCTAAAAGCTATTAAGACCGGGCAAAAAATCTAGCCCTTTTGAATTTCAATTTCACTGTGAGCTAAGAACGCACACTTTAGAGGGAATCCCCAATTTTAGTTTACGGCCAAATCTGCCCTGTCGATCCTGGGTATTTTGCGTGGCGCAATGGCCATCTAGTAAATACTAATGCGTCTTTGGATAGTACAAACGATAGTACAAATGAAAGTACAAACGACAGTGAAAGGGTTGTACAACCCCCTAAAGGTTACGTTGATAATCTTCCAATGCCGTAGGCAACTCTTCAAGATTCGTGACTTCAATGTTCGCCTGGCTTGCCGTGGCCACTTGCTCTGTTAGGTTAACCCAGAGCGTGTGCAAGCCTGCATTCCTTGCGCCCTCTATATCATCGATTAAGTGATCGCCTACATGAATACATTGATCAGCCCTGGCGCCAGCTTTAGCCAATACTGCTTCAAACATAAGATGACTAGGTTTACTTGCGCCAACGTCAGCACTGGATACTGCGCCTGCGAGAAATTTACTGATGCCCACTTGTTGCACATCTGCGTTGCCATTGGTCAGGGCGAAAAGCGTATAGCGCTGGGAGAGGGTTTCCAACATATCTAGGGCGCCTGGGAAAAATGCTACGTCATTGCGACCTTTGAAAAAGACGGCGAATGCCGCCAGGGCGAGGCTACGTGCCTTTTCTTCGGTCTGGCCTGTTGCCGCTATAATTCTGAATAAGACCTCCGTACGAAGAAAAGTAAGGTCGTGGACATGCATTGGGTTGTCAGCGACTACTTGGGCGCGAAACTCCGCGGTGGCCTCGGATTTATAGATTTCTAATGCCTCTGGGACATGCTCGGCCATCCACTGACGCATACTTTTTTCTGCGCCAATGATCGTGGTTTCAACATCCCATAGGGTGTTGTCCAAATCTAAACTGACGATCTTTATCTTGTTATTAGCTGCGGTCATTTTTCTCTTATTTTTTTAAACAGGTGATGAATGAAGATAATCAGTCCTTATCAGTCTTGCCAACATTGGACTTCGCTCTTGGGTGGGCCTTATCGTAGACGCTGGCCAAATGCTGAAAATCTAAATGGGTATAAATCTGCGTAGTGGAAATATCGTTGTGTCCAAGCAGCTCTTGAATACCGCGTAAATCTCCAGACGACTCAAGCATGTGTGTTGCATAGCTGTGACGCAGCATGTGTGGGTGCAGACTATTGTCGCCCAATTGAGTTACTGCAATGTCTTTCAGGCGCTTTTGTATCGTCCGTGGACTGATGGGCGCTCCATTTTTACTCGGAAACAGCGGGGTGTTAGACAATGCACTTGGGTGCTCTGCTATCCATTCATGCAATGCCTTAATGCATAGTCGTCCCAGCGGCACCTGACGAACCTTATTACCCTTACCCAATACTGTGACGAAACCATCTGCTAAATCCAAATCTTCAATGGATAACGCCACGACTTCCATTAGGCGTAAGCCGCTGCCGTAAAGTAGTTCAATAATTGCCTTGTCACGCTTCTCTTTAGGGTTCTGGGGCTGAAAGTCCAAAAGCCGAGCCGCCTGATCTGTGTCTAAGACCTTTGGTAAGCGTCGTTTAACCTTAGGTGACCTAGCAATAGTTGCCGGATTAGTGGATATCACTTCTTGGTCTAGTAGATAACTATAGAAGCTTCGTATTGCGGAGAGGTTACGCTGAATACTTTTGCTACTTAAATCTTTGTGGCGTAAGTGAGAAATGAAGGCAGTAACATCCTGAGGTGTGCCTTGGGCAATGGGTTTTTGCAAAAAGTCAGAAAATTTGCAGATTTCTCGTTTGTAGGCATTCAACGTATGCCTCGAACAATTACGCACCACTGTAAGATAACGCAAATATTGTTCAACGAAAGTCTGTGACTCTGACATCAATCAGCCAGTCGATTCATTACTTTGCCGAGGATGTCAGCTATGTATTTGACGAAAAGGGTGTCCATGTTTTTGGCAAAACGATTGGCATCACGACTACCAATACACAAAGCACCAGAACCCTTGCTAAGAGTTAATGCCAAGATAACCGCGCTACCCGATTCATCGTGATCAGACATAGGGAACATTTTCTCTAACTCGCTTTGACGTAAGGCAGTGCAAGCGGCGTCAGTACTGTTTTGCAGATGTTGGAAAGGTAGTTCAACAAGATGGTGTTGAATATGATCTAAGGATAATGCCAGGTCTGCATCTAACATATGAGCGCAAACGAAGTCAGCTTCAAAATCTACCAAAACGTGAGTTGCCAATACTTCATTAAGCTCATGCCAAGAACTCACTTCGAGCAACGCCAGATTCAGTGAACGAGTTTTCGCAAAAATTTCGTCGTTGGCGCGAGCTGCGTGTAGTAGCTCATTCATGCGTCTTCGCATAGCCACATTACGATCACGCAAAATATCAATTTGACGTTCTATAAGGGACACTGCGGTGCCAGATTCGTGGGGTAGGCTAAGCTCCGACAAGGCGGTTACGTGGCGCTGAAAAAAATCCGGATGTTTACGTAGGTAATCAAGAATTTCCTGTTCACTGATTTTGTCTTTTGCATCTTCGTTATCATTATGTAGGTGCATAAGTTAGCTCTCCGTTACAATTTCGCCGCGATGGACAAGGGTTGCGTCGCCGCTCATCACCACAGGTTGACCTCTGCCAGACCAATGTATCCGTAGCTTGCCGCCAGGCAGAGACACTTTCACTCGACCGTTAACATGGCCGTTTAAATGTGCGGCCACTACAGCTGCGCAGGCGCCGGTGCCACAGGCTAATGTTTCACCAACGCCGCGTTCATAAACGCGTAGGCGCACAAAATGCTCATCTACTATTTGGCAAAAACCGATGTTTGCGCGTTCTGGAAAAAATTCGTGGGCGGTCAATGCGCCACCGATTTTTTGCACATCCAGATCAAGCAAACTGTCTACAAAAATCACTCCGTGAGGATTGCCCATAGAAACTGGCGTTACGCAAAAGGTTTGCTCATCGAGAGTAATGTTTTCTGTAAGTTGTCCCGAGCCACCGATGAATGGTATGTCTTTGTGTTCAAGTATTGGCGCCGGCATTAAAGTTTCAATGTGCTGTGTACTTTGCCGAGTAGTTTCGATCATTCCTCCGGCTGAATTCCAGAGTAAATGGTTGCTCTTACTCAAGCCCAAGTGGTTGGCAAGAAAGGCCACGCACCGAGTGCCGTTGCCACATTGTTGAGCCTCTGTGCCGTCTGCGTTAAATATCAGATAATCGAAATCGGCGTTTGCCACTGTGGGCGGGGCTATAACCAGTAGCTGATCAAAGCCTATACCCAGCTTTCTATTGGACCAAGCGCGTATTAGGTCTGCATTCAAGTTTTGCGGATTGCTTACGCAATTTAGCACCATGAAGTCATTACCAAGGCTGTGCATTTTATGAAAAATGCGCGTGGTACTCACGGCCAATAGCCCGGTGGATTTAGCTTGGTTGAATTAGTCATCATGAACCTAGTCTAGTGGCCTGCTTGGTCGAGTTCTAGGCGTAATTGATCTTGAATTGTTTCGCGTCGACGAACCACTTTAAATTCGTCACCGTCGACCAAAACCTCAGGTGCTCTTCCGCGGGTGTTGTAGTTCGATGCAAGTACCGATCCGTAAGCACCTGTTGAGAGTACTGCGACCAAGTCATTTTCTAGTAAAGGCAAAACTCTGTCCTTAGCGAGAAAATCGCCAGATTCGCAAATTGGACCTACAATATCCCACTCAAGCGGCTGGGCTTTCGACGACCTTTTTACAGGTATTACCTCATGCCAAGCTTGATATAGGGATGGCCGAAGTAGATCGTTCATTGCAGCATCTACTACGGCAAAGTTCTTGTGCTCGGGTTCGTCAGCGACCTTTAGATATTCTACTCGTGTCAGTAAAACCCCAGCGTTGGCAGTGAGAAATCTTCCCGGCTCAATGCGCAGCTGTAGATCTCTGCCACCCAAAATTTGACCGACACTTGCACCCCAGTCGTTAATATTAAGAGGCACCTCATCTCGGTATTGAACACCAAAGCCGCCACCCAAATCGATATGCTGGAGATTAATGCCTTCTCTCTCCAGTGTGTCGCGCAGTTCAAGAATGCTTGTCAACGCTTGTAACAATGGCTCTGGCTCGTTGATTTGCGAGCCAATATGACAATCAATACCGGTGAGGTTAATAGCGGGATTTTCTGCAGCAAGCCGATAAAGTTCCAGGGCTTGCTCCTTTGTTACGCCGAACTTATTTTCTTTGAGTCCAGTGGCAATGTACGGATGAGTTTTCGCATCCACATTAGGGTTGACGCGAATTGCAACATTGGCGACGCAGCCCAAAAGTTCTGCTTGAGCCATAATACGTAAAAGTTCGCTACGACTTTCCACATTGAAACAGCCGATTCCGGCTTTTAGTGCAAAGTTAATTTCTTCTGTAGATTTGCCTACCCCAGAAAAAATAACAGATGCTGGATCGCCGCCAACTGCCAGCACACGGCTCAGCTCTCCTGAGGAAACTATGTCAAAACCTGCTCCCAACGACTTGAATAAGGAGAGAATTGCAAGATTAGAGTTAGCTTTGACCGAGTAGTGTATTTGATGCGGTGTGCTAGTTAGTGCTTCGCTCAGCTGGTTATATTGGTCGGTTAGATAGCTGGTTGAATAAACATAAGCTGGGGTGCCAACTGTGTCTGCAATTTTGCTTAGAGAGGTGTGTTCAATATGCAGCTCATCCTGGAGATATTTTGCTGCAGTAAATTCGTTTTTTGAATGTCCTAAAGTCACGGCGTCATAGTCCTTTGGGTTTGCCCTAAGTTGAGTATGGTCGGATGAATTGAGTAGACGATCCGTTGCTCGCCACCAAGTACGGTTTCTTCGTGCCCAGGTAGCTGCAGAGGACCTTTTTGTCCGCATGTCGCCACCAGCCCAGAAATATAGGCTAAAACAATCCACTTCATATCTGCTTTTCCAATTTTTCAATCACCCAAGCACTATGCAGAGTTGGATGAATGTTCTGTGAGTCTTTGCGAACCGTCTATCCGAAACCTACTTGCCTGCCGTCTAGCTAGAGTACTGGTAGATAAAGCAATTTCACAAAGCGAATCTTCTATGAAGCAAAGGTGAGATGCTTTCTCGCCAAACCCTCACTCTAGTGCCAGCAATGACCTGGCTATATGAGCGCTCTTGCAGTCGTTATTGCTTTAAGAACTTGCCGGGGCGCAGTACCACCTAGGTGGTCTCTGGCAGCAACGGAACCAGTCAACGTGAGCACTTCATAGACGTCCTCATCAATAATATCTGAAGCGCCACCAGCCAGTTCATCAATCGACAATGCCTCAAGCGGCTTGCCTAACTCAATTGCGCGCTGCACTGCTTCGCCAACTACCTCGTGAGCATCTCTAAAGGGCAGGCCTTTTCTGACCAAGTAGTCAGCGAGGTCTGTAGCTGTGGTGAAGCCTGACAGGGCTGCTTGGCGCATATTTTCTTTATTCGGAACAATATTGGGTACCAATCCCACTAGCGCAGTGAGGCAGTCTCGTAATGTATCCACTGAATCAAAAAGAGGCTCTTTATCTTCCTGATTGTCTTTGTTGTAAGCCAAGGGCTGGCTCTTCATAAGGGTCAGCATAGATATCAAATTGCCATTTACCCGTCCGGTTTTGCCGCGAATAAGCTCTGGCACGTCTGGATTTTTTTTCTGCGGCATGATGCTAGAACCGGTACAAAATCTATCGGGTAAGTCGATAAAGCTAAATTGCTGACTTGACCATAAGATAAGCTCCTCGCACCAGCGCGACATATGGGTCAGCGTTAATGCGGCGACCGAGCAGAATTCAATTGCAAAATCGCGATCACTCACTGCATCCAGTGAGTTTTCACAGACACCTTCGAATTGCAAAAGTTCCGCCATAAACTCTCTATCGGGTTTATAGGGGGTCCCTGCAAGGGCCGCTGCGCCCAAGGGTAGTTGATTGGTGCGCTTGCGACAGTCCACCAGACGACTTCTGTCTCTGTTAAGCATGGCAAACCAAGCCATTAGATGGTGGCCAAATGTAATTGGCTGGGCCGCTTGTAGGTGTGTGAATCCTGGCAAGATGGTGTCGTGGTGCTTTTCCGCAAGGTCGGCTAAGCGGTGTAATAAAGCGGACTCAAGGTCAAAAATTTCGTCGATTGCGTCGCGTAAATAGAGCCTTATATCGGTAGCAACTTGGTCATTACGTGACCGTCCAGTGTGCAATTTTTTCCCTGTGTCGCCAATTAATTGGATAAGACGATGCTCTATATTCATATGAACATCCTCCAATGCGACACTCCAGACCATCTTTCCGCTTTCAATTTCGCCTTTTATCGCGTCCAAACCACCTTCTATCTGATCAAATTCGCCGGAGGTCAGCATTTTGATTTTCAATAGCATCTGAGCATGTGCAAGAGAGCCGCGTATATCTTCTTTATATAGGCGTTGATCAAAACTGATAGATGCGGTGAAAATTTCAACGAACTCGTCCGTTGCTTCGCTAAATCGCCCTCTCAGTAGACCCTGATCGGTTGTATTTTCTGAATGATCGGCTTTCTTTACCATTATGCTATTCTGCTTGCGCCAGGAAAATTTGAATTTCGGTTAGGCAGTATACCAAGCAATGAGGATTTAGTAGCCAGGTTGTTGGCTAGAGGTGGGAAAAATGTCGTTCGGTGGTAAATTTTGATCGCGCAACTCATAAAATCGGCGTCTAGTTCGGCACGCTTAGACGTTCCAGATTTGCTCGTTCCTAGAATGTTATTTTTTCTGGTGGTAACTGGCCTCCTGCTCGGTTTGTTCGGTTGGGCTTTGAGTATTGAAATGACATGGCATCATTTTATATACACGTCGCTTTTCGCTCTTTGGGTAGTACTGGTCTTCAGTATTGCGCTGCATTTTTTGCGCCCCTTTTTTGCACGCACCCCCATTTTCTATTCGGTTATCTGTGTATTTTTAGTAGGTATTGCTGCGACTGCTGGCGTTCATATCCTTATGAATATGGTCTTTTCTAATGAGCCCAGCCCTGAATACCTTCTGCCAAGAAGGCTCGCCATAGTGATTCTTTGCATAGGCGCCTACTTGAGATATACGGTGTTGCGACAACGGCTAATACGCCAAGAGGAGTCCGAACTCCACTCTAAGATACAAGCTCTACAATCTCGTATTCGGCCGCATTTCCTATTCAATAGCATGAATATTATTGCCAGTCTGATTCCTTCAGATCCTGAGACGGCTGAGCAAGTGGTAGAAGATTTATCCGAATTATTTCGTGCCAGCTTGCAGGAAGAGGGCAGTTTTGTGCGCCTAGAGGACGAGCTGGATTTATGTCAACGATATGTTCGTATAGAGGGTTTACGTTTAGGCGAGCGCCTAGTCATGAATTGGGCCATTAGTGAGGCAAAGGAATTGGCAAAGATTCCTCTTTTGCTGATTCAGCCCCTTTTGGAAAATGCGATTTATCACGGTGTTCAGCCTATTCCGGAGGGGGGCACAATCGACTTCACCCTTGAATATATTGGTGAGGAGATGCTCGTCACAATTAGCAATCCGGTGCCGCAGTTCGATTCAATCTATGGTTCAGATGATCATATGGCTCGGAATGACTCCAAATCGGTAGGAAAGAGTAATAACTTGGCAATAGCCAATATCCGTACAAGGTTAGAGGTTTTATATGGGCCGAAAGCCCAGTTGACTACCTCTTTACAGGGAAACACATTTTTGACCAAGTTACGGTGCCCTAAAGTACCGTTAGCTCAGTAAAAGAGGCCAAGTGCTATGCGAATTCTAATAGTAGATGACGAAACTCTCGCCCGCGACAGGTTGCGCCGAATGCTTGAAAGTGACGGACGACACGAAATAATAGGCGACGTCGGTACGGGCTTGGAAGCTTTGCGGATAAGTGAAGACTTACGCCCAGACTTGGTTCTATTAGATATTAGAATGCCCGGAATGGATGGCATTGAGACCGCTAGACACTTTCTTGGTCAAAAAGATTCTCCTGCTGTAGTTTTCTGTACGGCATTTGAAGAGCACGCCATTAAAGCTTTCGAGCTGCAAGCAGTCGGCTATTTGTTAAAACCCGTGAGAAAAGAGCATTTGATCGCGGCACTCGACAAATCTACTCGATTGAACCGGCTGCAACTGGCATCACTGCATGGTGTGGATGAAACTCGCCGCGCGCATATTTGTGCACGAACGTATAAGGGCGTTGAACTGGTTAATGTCAGCGATATTCGCTATTTACGAGCAGATCAAAAGTATGTTTCGGTGCGTCATGCCGGTGGAGAGGTTATCATTGACGAAACGCTGCGAGAGTTAGAAAAGGAGTTCGCTGATATTTTTCTGCGAATTCATCGCAACGCGTTGGTGGCGAAACACCATATTTTGGGTCTCGAAAAAAGTGTATCTGGCCAGATTGGGGTCAGATTAAACGATATCGAAGAAACCGTGGATATTAGCCGACGACATTTACCCGGGGTGCGCAAAGTTATAAGGCGGCTCTAATTATTAGGACCTTATGAAACACATTAGAATTGCCACGCGAGAGAGCAAACTCGCTCTGTGGCAGGCCAGATTTTTGCGCGCTCAATTGCTCTTAGCCCACCCAGAAATTGAAGTAACTCTAGTTGGCATGAGTACCAAGGGCGACCGTTGGCTAGATGCGCCTTTGAGCGAAATTGGCGGCAAAGGTCTGTTTATCAAAGAGTTGGAAGTTGCAATGCTCGACGGTCGGGCGGATATGGCAGTACATTCGGTTAAAGACTTACCCGCGGTTATGCCGGAAGGGTTTAGCTTGCCGCTGATCGCATTCAGAGATGATATCCGAGACGTCCTAGTCAGCTCTAAGGGGCCACTTGAAGCGCTGCCCATAGGTGCCCGAGTAGGTTCATCCAGTTTACGTCGCAAATCCCAAATCTTAGCAATTCGTCCGGATTTAGAAGTGCTGCCAATTCGCGGCAATGTCGGTACACGCCTTGAAAAACTTGATTCCGGCGAGTTCGAGGGTATTGTTCTTGCCGCCGCCGGCCTAGCGCGTTTAGAGTTGCATCGTGACGACTTGCACCCTCTTTCAATAGAGGAATGTCTACCGGCTCCAGGCCAAGGAGCATTAGGCGTTGAAATATTAGAGGGTAGCCCTATAGAAGAATTTCTTGTGCCCTTGTTGGATGCTCGAACCAGCGCATGTGTTATTGCCGAGAGAGGCATTAGTGCAGGCCTTGGCGCTGACTGCGCTTTGCCAGTGGCCGCTTCCGCCCATTTCACCTCAACAACGCTAATACAATTGTCTGCACTAGTAGCTGATGTTGTTGGTGCAAAAATCGTCCGCAGCACAGTAACTGGCAGCGATCCTCTAGCGTTAGCGAAGGAGGCAGTTGCACAGCTTCTTGCCAATGGCGCAGGTGAGATTTTAGATAACATAAGGCAAGATAAGCATTGAGCAACAATGGCCGAAACTGTGACGAAAGTCTGGATAACACTGACGCAACCTGGTGCATCGCGTATTGCCGCGCAGCTTGCTTCCGAGGGCTATGAATGCATTTGTGAGTCGGTTACTGAAATTCAGTTGCTGCCGCTGCGCCTAACCCCCATAACGAATAACGTCGTCCCGGACTTATGCATTTTTCTCTCCCAGCACGCCGCCAAACAATATTTGCAAGAGGTTTACTGTGAGGCCCACAGCGCCTGCAAATTTCTAGCCGTTGGCCCCAGTACCGCAAAAGTTCTTCGACAAAGCGGGCTCCAGGTCCTTGAGCCCGAGCATGCAAGTTCGGAAGGGTTGTTGGCTTGCGCTACTGTACAAAACATTAAAGCAGGCGAACGGGTGTGGTTGGTCTGTGGAGAGGGCGGAAGAGACATATTGCATAAGTCGCTGGCAAAACGCTGCCACCTAAGCGTCCTCAACCTTTACCGGCGGATCAACCCATCAATAAAAAACGCGCGAGTTATCGACGCTGATATAATTCTTGTAGGTTCATATCAGGGTTTTGTCGCCGCTGCTAAAACGTGGCAGGAACTTGGCGGCAGTTTATCGGCCAGTTTTGTCGTCCCATCTCAACGAGTGGCCGATCTTAGTTTAGAATTAGGCTTCACTAGAGTTGTTAACGCCCGAGGCCTGGACACTCAGTCTTTACTGAAAGCACTTGCGAGAATAAAAAATGCATGAAGAACAAATCGTTGAATCTAAAGACTCGGATTTGAGCGCTGAGGTGCAACCTAAACCGCAGCCAACACCAATGAGTAAAAATAAAGTGAGCAAAAATAAAATGAGTTCCGCAGGTCGGTTCTTCCTGTTTTTGACTTTTGTTTTGGCCGGTTGTGGTTTGGCGTTAGCAGGTTTTCTATATCTACAATTGATACAGAATAGCCCCTTAGAAAAAGCCCTGGCTGAAAGTAATGCTGCGCGGCAATCGTTGTCAGTAAAGGTGACAGATCAGGTGTCCTCTGCAAAAAATACTATGCAACAACGCCAACTTGCGTTGGAGGACCAACTCAAAGAAAAAATTGAACAGCGCCTTAGCCAGGCCGAACAAGATCTGCAGGCGGGCCTCGAACTGGTAACAGCAAGTAAACCGACAACGCCGCATAAATGGCGGTTAGCTGAGGCAGGCTATTTATTCCGCGAGGCAGATCGTAGGCTCATGATGCAGCGAGATACGGTTTTTGCTTTACGCGCTCTAGCCAGTGCGGAAAAAATATTGCAAGATCTTGGTGATGTAGCGCCCTTTGCATTGCGCGCAAAACTGGCCGATGACATTGCGTCACTGCAACGGATAGAGGTGGTTGATATTGAAGCCATTTTTATCCGCTTAGAGACGCTCAAAGGAGATACCCCCGAACTAGGCTCCTTGCAAAATATTGCTGTCACTTCCGATCCGGTCGTTACGCCCCCAACCCAAATCTGGTGGCAGCAGATTCTCGATAAGCTCAAGGATTTGGTTCGTATAAGTTTCTTAGTTGAACAGTCAGAAAATCACGAATTCCCTAAACTGTTACCTACACAAGAAATCGCAACCTTGGCTAGTCTAAGAATAAGGCTTGCTATAGAGCAGGCTCAACTGGCCTTGTTGCAGGGAAGAGAACAGATTTATCATGCCAGTTTGCTGCGTGCGAAGGAGACCACCATTGAATATTTTGATATCAATGGATCTCGTCAAAAGGAGCTACTGAAGAATATTGCGGAACTATCAGCTTTAGATTTGAATCCGCAATTGATCGATCTTTCTGCTTCCATAGCTATGTTGGACAAGATTGAGGCTGAATTAGAATGAAGTTGCTTACGGTATTACTCGTTGTCTTGCTTGCTGTTCTAGGCGTCGGCTATTGGTTTAACGAACCCGGTTATGTTTTGGTACGCATTGGCGACGTTGCTGCAGAGGCCACCGTATGGGGAAGCCTTGTAGCCCTGCTCTGTGTTTTGGTGGTGCTGCGTTTGATTTACCTAACCTTACGAACTTTTTTGCGTGGCAGTAGTTGGCTCATTGGTTGGACAGGTCAACGTAAAGCTAACGACAGACTGGTTTTAGCGGAGAAAGCCGCATTAGCTTCTGCGCGTAGCGATTGGCCCACCGCCGAGCGGCTTTTATTGAAAGCGAAGAAGCTTGGCGATATTGATTTTGCCAGTAACATCGGCCTAGCTCGAGCCGCTTATGAGCTTGGAAATAAAGAAGTTCAAATCAGTGCCCTAGCGTCAGCTAAAGTTGCCTCGCCGGCAAATGCTCGCTCCATTAGTTCCATTGCTCTGACATGGCTTATCACCCAAGGTGAAAGTGAAGAGGTTATTGAAACCTTGCAGCCATCTTTTTTGGCCGGCGAGTGTGCGGGTGACATGCTGGTTGTGCTAACTAAAGCTTATCTTGGACAGGGTCGTTGGTCAGACGTGCAAAAACTATGGCCATTGTTAGAAAAGCAAAAGCTATTGCAAAAAGAATTATTTGATGGTGACTTTGAGCGGCTTTGGGCCGTCCGCTTGTTAGCAGAGTCGAAGCCTAGTGGCGCCATGAAAGTTCTACCTAAAGCCTATAAAGCTGATGTCACCATCCTTCTGCCGTGGATCGATCTCTTATTGTTAGAGAAAGGTGGGGATGACGCGGCCGAAGCTATTGAGCACGTTTTGACGACTATTTGGCATGAGAAAATTGTGCAGCGATATTCTAAAGCCCAGCGTTCTGATGTTGATATTCAACTTGCTCAAGGAAAAAAATGGTTAAAGAAACGGCCTAACGATGTTGTTTTGTTGATGACTCTAGGTCGTCTGGCGACAACCAAACGCAAGCTAACATTAGCCAGAGAGCATTTTGACAGCGCGTTGACCCAAGCGCCAAAGGGTAGCTCGCTGCGTAAGGAAATCTATCGTGAGTTAGGCGGAGTTTGCCATGGTTTAGGCGACTCCCAACTAGCACTGCAGTATCTGTTGAAGGCATAACCAGTGGGTTAGTTTAGGCAGTTCTGAATGTTGGATAGCGCAGAAGAGATACGGAATTAGCAGTTGGCTTTTCAGCCGAAAGAACTAGAGCAGCTGAACGTATATAAAACGGTCAGCTGCGCTGGGTTGCTCAGCTTATCGTTTCATGGAGTTAAAGAAGTCATCGTTAGTTTTGGTTTCTTTTAGCTTGTCTAAGATAAATTCGATGGCCGCTATGTCGTCCATATCGTGCAGTAGCTTACGCAGAATCCAGACCCGCTGGAGCTCTTCTTCTGTCATTAGCAGTTCTTCCCGCCGTGTCGCCGATCTACGAATGTTAATCGCAGGGTAAACACGCTTCTCAGCAATTTTACGTTCAAGGTGTAATTCTTGATTACCTGTGCCCTTAAATTCTTCGTAAATGACCTCGTCCATCTTCGACCCTGTGTCTACCAATGCTGTAGCCACGATGGTCAGGCTGCCGCCTTCTTCGATATTTCTCGCCGCGCCAAAGAAACGCTTTGGTCGCTCCAGTGCATGTGCATCTACACCACCGGTTAGGACTTTGCCAGATGAAGGCACAATGGTGTTATAGGCCCTTGCCAAACGCGTAATAGAGTCGAGAAGAATGACCACATCCTTTTTGTTCTCAACCAGACGTTTGGCCTTTTCAATGACCATCTCTGCAACTTGAACGTGCCTTGAGGGTGGTTCGTCGAATGTTGACGCCACTACTTCGCCGCGAACTGAGCGTTGCATTTCGGTCACTTCTTCTGGGCGTTCATCAATGAGAAGTACTATCAGTACAGTCTCTGGATTATTCGATGCAATAGACTGAGCAATATTTTGCAGAACTAAAGTTTTACCAGCTTTGGGAGGCGAAACGATGAGTGCTCTTTGGCCCTTACCGATTGGCGCTACAAGATCCATGATCCGGGCGGTCAAATCTTCAGTACTACCGTTGCCTCGTTCAAGTTTTAATCTTTCATCAGGAAACAGCGGTGTCAGATTTTCGAATAAGACTTTGTGCGTTTTGCTGCTACTTTCACTGAAGTTAATTTCGTCGACTTTGAGCAGCGCAAAATATCTTTCGCCGTCTTTAGGCGGCCGAATTTTTCCAGCAATACTATCCCCGGTACGTAGATTGAACCGTCTAACTTGACTTGGCGAGACGTAGATATCGTCTGGGCCTGCTAGATATGAACTGTCAGGCGAGCGCAAAAAGCCGAAACCGTCTTGAAGGATTTCTAGCGTTCCTTCGCCATAGATGTCCTCGCCATTTTTGGATTGCTTGCGCACAATCGCGGCAATAACTTCTTGTTTGCGGGATCTGCCGACATTCTCCAGACCCATCTCTCGGGCAGTCTCCATGAGTTCTGCGACAGGTTGGCGTTTTAAATCTGAAAGGTGCATAGCCATATAAGTATGAAAACCGTTTAAGTAGTGTTTGAGTTTGAATTCTCCGCGGTGCTAGCAAGGCATACACTGGGAGATTAGGCATGGTAAAACAAAGGGGGTTCTGTGGGAGATGGGGATCGAGTGTTATCTCAAATTGTTCCAAATTTCTTACATCTCTCAATCTCTAGTCTAGTGACTTGAGGCTGGGGGTCAAGGAGTAAAAACAATCTAAATGATATGATTTTTTACCTGCAACCAATGCAAGTGGGAGAAATTTTGCTAAATACCTTGCCCGACTTTCGTTGATTTTGCCGGCCCGTTTACAAAATAGGCCTAAGCGAGGCCCATTCTGTGAACGCAGAAAAACAGTAACAATACTAAATATTGCTGTCTAAAAAGGCCTGTAGCTGCGACTTGGAAAGCGCGCCAACTTTAGTCGCTTCTACCTCGCCATTTTTGAACAGCATAAGTGTCGGAATGCCGCGAATACCATACTTAGGAGGTGTTGCTTGATTGGAATCAATATCCAATTTGCATACCTTAATCCTATCTGCGTACTCACCTGCTACCTCACTCAAAATAGGTGCGATCATCTTGCAGGGTCCGCACCATTCAGCCCAGTAATCTACAAGTACGGGTTTATCTGAGTTAAGAACGTCTTCTTGAAAGCCGTCGTCACTGGTATGAACGATATTGTCGCTCATGTGAGCCTCCTAATATTTTGGAAAAGAAAATTGTAGCACCGATAAACTATACCTGTCCCGATAAAGCCATCACTCGCGGGTAAATGAGCGCAGTATTTGTATGGCGGTATTTTGTTGCAGCTGCGCGCAAGCTCGTTAATTTTGTTCTGCCTGAGAAATCAGCCACTGTTTGCTGAAGTAGCTCAAAATACCGTCGGCGCCTGCGCGTTTGAAACACAATAGGCTTTCGCCAATGACCGCCTGCCCGAGCCATCCTTGTGCAATTGCCCCGGCGTGCATAGCGTATTCACCACTAACTTGGTAGGCGAAGGTAGGCACCTGGTATTTGTCTTTGACCCGACGCAAGACATCTAGGTAAGGCATGCCTGGTTTCACCATAACCATGTCGGCGCCCTCGTCGATGTCTAAACCGACTTCATGAATGGCTTCTTCTAGGTTAGCCGGGTCCATTTGGTAGGTCTGTTTATTACCACCACCTAAGCTGTTTGTTGAACCCACCGCATCGCGAAATGGTCCGTAGTAAGACGAAGCATATTTTGCTGAATAAGCCATGATTCGAGTATTTATAAGGCCTGTCTTTTCTAGCTCTTTGCGTATTGCAGCAATTCGGCCATCCATCATATCTGAGGGCGCAATAACGTCTGCACCGGCGTTGGCACATACAGTAGCCTGTCGGCATAAAGCTTCAACGGTAATGTCGTTGGCTACATAACCTGTGTCATCCAAGATACCGTCTTGGCCATGGGTGGTATAAGGATCTAAGGCCGCATCGGTAATAATGCCAAGGTCGGGCACAGCTGATTTAATCGCCTGTACAGCCAGTGGAATAAGCCCATTGGGATTGTAAGCCTCAGCGCCGTCTAAGGTCCGAACTTTGCTATCCACATTAGGAAATAGAGCAATGGCCGGTAAGCCCAAGTCATACAACATCTTGGCTTCTTGCACTGCGAGGTCAATAGATAGACGTTGGATACCCGGCATGGACGCAATATCTGTTGCTTGTTTATCGCCATCGATAATGAACATTGGATAAATGAGGTCATCGGCGCTGAGCTGATTTTCTCTGACCAAACGCCTGACAAATTCTTTTTCTCTATTCCGGCGCATTCTGGTTTGTGGAAAGGCTCTCATACAAACTCCTATTATTGCCTAGCGCACTGGCTAGTTAACGCATCTCTCTAATGGGCAAAGTTTTTGCCGCAAGCGGTTTTGCGGCCTCTGCCAATACTAGTCAATACTTTCTAATTCCGCACTGGCAGCAAGCCAACCTTCCTCAGATTTATCCACCTGCTTACGTAAGTTCGCGGCTTTGGCTAGCAGATCATTTAATTCATCCGCTGGCATTTCATCATAGGTCTTTTGGTCGGCTAAAATTTCTTCGATTGCTTCCAGTTTAGTGTTGCCGCGTTCCATCTCTTTTTCGAAATTGCGCACACTCTTGCGTAATTCAGTCAGCGATGCCCTTGCAGCGGCACGTTCTTGGCGAGCGGCTTTTTTTGAACCTGCACTGTCTTTAGCACCCACGCTGGCTGAGCCATTTTCAATTCTGGCGGCAGTGTAATCCTCAATATCGCCCTCGTAGGTAGTCAAAGTGCCATTTTCTACCAACCAAAGCTCGTCGACGATTTTCGCCAATAGACTTCTATCGTGAGCAACAATAATAACCGCGCCGGTATAAGCCTGGAGGGCCAATGCCAGGGCGTCGCGCATGTCTAAGTCGAGGTGGTTTGTCGGTTCGTCTAAAACAAGAACAGCGGGCTTTTCCGAGGCTAAAATAGCCATAACAAAGCGAGCTTTTTCGCCACCGGAAAGGCTTTGAATGGGGCGTTGTATCATTGGCAGGTTGAAACCCCATCCACCTAGATAGTCCCTACATTGTTGTTCTCTAAAGTCTGGCCTGACTTCCATCATTGATTCGTAGGCAGTAGATGCCATATCTAGTGATTCGAGTTGGTGCTGGGCAAAGTAGCCAATATGCGAGTGGGTGCCTTTTTCTAGCTGTCCATTTAGCGGCTCTAAGTCGCCTACAATGGCTTTGAGCAGTGTCGATTTGCCCGCGCCGTTAGCACCAAGCACGCCAATTCGCGCCCCGGGTAGTACAGTTTGCCCCACCTGTTTTAGAATCACTGAATCGCCGTAGCCAAGATCCATTTTGCGAAAGCTAAAAAGCGGATTAGAGACTTTATCTGGGTTGCTAAAGTTGACCCTATAATCTGAATCTACGTGCAGGGCCGCTTGAGTTTGCATACGTTCCAATGCCTTTATGCGGCTTTGTACTTGCTTTGCCTTACTCGCAGTAGCGCGGAAGCGGTCGACAAATTGTTGTATGTGACTAACCTGGGCTTGGTGTTTTACTGCCATGGCCTGTTCACGCTCTAGTTCATCGCTGCGCTGGCGTTCAAATGAGGTGTAATTGCCCTTGTAAAACTTGCCCTCAGAACCGGCCAGATAAAGTACTTGAGTAACCGTTGCATCAAGAAAAGCCCGGTCGTGAGCGATAATAAGCAAAGCGCCTTGAAAGCGTTTTAACCAATTCTCCAGCCACAATATGGCTTCAAGGTCCAAGTGGTTAGTGGGTTCGTCGAGTAGCAGCATATCGCTGGGTGCCATGAGTGCCTGGGCAAGATTCAGACGAATACGCCAGCCGCCGGAAAAGTCTCGATAGGACTTTGTGGCTTCAACGTCACTAAACCCCAAACCATACAAAATCTCACCGGCTCGGGCTTCGGATTGATAACCCCCTTGGTCGTCGTATTCCGCGTATAGGTTGGCGAGCTTTACCGGGTCTTCCGTTTCAGCGATCGCCTTCTCTGTCTTGCGCAGCTCTTTATGCCCGTCAATTACGAACTCTATGGCTGGGCGATCATTGATCTCCACTTCCTGGGCCATATAGCCCACTTGCCAGTCTTCGGGAAAATCCACTTCGCCACCACTGGCTTCGAGTTTTTTCAGAACTAGATTAAAGAATGTGGACTTGCCAACACCGTTGCGACCCACTACAGCAACCCGTTGACCGGGATAGACTACGAGGTTGACGTCGTCAAATAGCACGTCGTCTCCGCGCTCGAATTTTAGATCTTGTACACGCAGCATTGGCTAATTTACTTCTTTCCTAGTTGGAGTTTCGGGCACTAATAAGGTTTGGGTCGAAATCACCGCAGTGAATATTCGAATGTTTTTAAGAATTTCTACGGTTATCGTCTTTGCTGAAATTCAAAGACCGAGCAAAACTACAAAGTAAATAGTCTGTTCAGGAAACCCTAGCTTGTTCGGGTTTGGCGCGAGCAGCTTTTCTGCCGGCTTGGATTGGGCGAGGTAGTTCGCGTCGACCTGAGGTTCTTCGATCAATCCAAAGCATAATATCACGCCAAGCAGCGTACTCTTTACTTGCAGCTGCGCTGTCTCTCATTTCCAATACACCGATACCAGTTTCTGCAGCGGTTACGTATACGGCAGAATCTCTTAACTCACTAATAACCGGAACACTAAGGCAGCGTAAAAAGTCTTCGAAACGCTGTAGATGCGCCGAACTATTATGGGCTCTGTTGTAAATTACGCCCATAGGTCTTGGGGTTGCGCGCATCACTCTATGGGTCATTAAGTCAGTGACAAAGCGCTCGCCTGCTTTTATGTCCAGAGAAGATGACAGCATAGGTATTAGAACCAGATCGCTGGCTTTGAGAGCTTCCTCAAACAAACGGGCATCTGAGTGTCTACCGGTTACATCCATAATAATAACGTCCGAGCCGTTATCCTGCTCTTGGGCGATTTGTTCGGCTAGCTTGTCGGCTGAATGATAATTGGCGACGGTATTTACTTTTGGGGCTTGGGCATTTCGTTCTTCGGCCCAATGTAAGCAGCTGGCTTGTCGGTCACAGTCTAGTAGTGAAACTTTTAAACCCTGATTGGCAAAAGCCACAGCAAGGTTTGTAGCAATGGTTGTTTTGCCACAGCCGCCTTTACTATTGGCCACCAATATTTTTTTTGTGGTTCCGCTCATACTTAATCCCTACATACCCGAACCTAATGTTTGGGGTGTTTTTTCGTCTCTTTTCCTAGCGACTGGCTGAAGAGCGGCTAAAGACTGTTATTTAATACCTTGGCGAATTTGCATAACACAGCCAAAGAGTAGCGCCATAAAGCCTGCAAATAACCAAGCCGGAATGCTCAAGCCAAGCAATGACCAGCTTACCTGGGCGCAGTCTCCTGTGCCTGTTGTCATAGCTGCGAGTAAATCACCCAGTGGAAACGACTCAATCATATAAGCTAAATCGGGACCACAGCTAGGCACCTGGTCTTTAGGTAAATTTTGTAACCAGATTTGGCGTAGCGAAAAACCGCTGCCGATCAGTGCAAAAACACCACCGATTAGGGGGTAAATGCCCCAGCGTGGACTATGGGCTAGGCTCGCATAGGCAGTTAAGCCCACTAAAGCAAGCCAGATCCGCTGCATCATGCATAGTGGGCAGGGGCTTAGGCCCATGGCATATTCCATGACCAAGCCAATGCAGAGTAAGCCGCCACTGACTAGGCATATTGCCAGAGCCCATTGTTCAGATTTCCAAGATTCCAGCATCAGATATTAACCACGACTTTTCCAACGGCCCTTCGTTCGGCCAGACAATTAAGTGCTTGGGCGTACTCGTCTAGAGCATACTCGGCACCGATAAGCGGGCTGATTTTACCAGCCTCAAACATAGACATTATTTCAGCAAAGTTCTGGGCATTGTCATCCGGAAAGCGGGCTGAAAACGCACCATAAAAGACGCCTACTAGCTGGCAACTCTTGAGCAAGACAAGGTTTGTAGGTACGCGAGGGATATCGCCGCCGACAAAACCCACGACCAAAACTCGACCGTACCAATTTATTGAACGCATGCACTGATCAAACAAAGGGCCGCCCACTGGATCGTAAATCACGTCAGCACCTTTACCGCCGGTCAGTGCTTTAACTTTATCCTTTAAATCACCATCACTATAGTTGATTAAGTCATCGGCACCGGCGGTCTTTGCAACCGCTAATTTTTCGTCGGTAGATGCAGCTGCAATAACCCGCGCGCCCATTGCCTTACCAAGTTCTACAGCGGCTAAGCCTACGCCACCGGCTGCGCCTAATACCAAGAGTGTTTCACCGGGCTGCAAATTGGCCCGTTGCTTCAATGCATAATATGACGTGCCATAGGTAGTGCTTATACCCGAAGCTTGGGCAAAACTCATGGAGTCGGGTTTGGACTTTAAACCCTTTGCTGAAATGGCGAGTTTTTCTGCAAAGCCGCCGTGGCCTGAACCACCAAAAACTGCATCGCCGATCTTCCAGCCATCAACGTCAGAAGCAACGGCACTGATCACCCCCGATATCTCGCCGCCTGGCGAAAACGGAAATTCAGGCTGGGACTGATACTTACCTTCGATCATAAGCACATCGGGGAAGTTTAGAGCGCTTGCCTTAACATCGACGATTACATGACCTGGCCTCAATTCCGGCTCACTCACCTCTTCAAGTGTGAGGTTTTCGGCAGGGCCATAGGATTTACACAATACGGCTTTCAATATATTTCCTTGCTTTCACGAGCGGCAAAACAGGCTGGCGCTCAAAAAATAATTTTCTGGGTGCGTAGGGTAGTCTAAGAGGGGCGAAATGTGGACCGAAGTTTGCGACAGATTAGCCTTGGTTGCCTCAATATGACGCAAAATTGCGGGTGTTGAGGCAGTGTACGGCGCTTTTGCGTTTGTTTTACGCCAATTTGCCTGAAAAGGGCGCGAAGGCCGTTTTCTCAGAGTGGCTCAGTTACTCTAAAAGTTCGTGCCAGCTAGACAGCTGTTGTTCAAGTTCAGCGTAATACAGGAGAAAATCTGGGAGTGCAGATTCGCGGAGGGATGCTGCGCAGGCATCGACGTCGGCAAACCAAGCTTCCTTATTCAATCGTTGTAATACGGACCCGAGGCCGCGCTGAATATTTTCCCATTGGTCATAATTTGCAAAGAGGTCTCGCTGCTGGGCGTATTGCAAAAAGCGTTGTCCATGCGCCGGTAAAAAACCATCATACTCAGTCAATGCTGCGTAGCACTTTGCTGAAAAGATGGTCTTTGACTCACTGTGCAAATGATCCCAACTAATGGACAGAAAATAGTCTGCTAGCAGGTCGACAAAGATCGGCGCGTAACGCCTGTATTCTGGAGGGAACCTTTCACAAGTTGTTTTGATTGCATGCTGGGTGTTCGAAAACGCATCAATCCGGCGGTGCAAGCGCACGCCAGCCTGCAATGCTTGGGGCCATGTTGGATTTACTGGGCCTTTGCTAAAGTCCGCGATAACAGCGCCGGCTAATAGTCCTTGGCGGGTTTCGCGATCCACCTGCCAGCGCTCAGCTGCATGATCTGCCAATACACAGTGAGCTAAAAAATTCATAAGAGACCTATCTAAAAAACCTATCTAAAAAACCTATTTAAGAGACCTATTAAGGACAGTGCCAAAAGTGCAATCTGGTGTTGCTGAGTATGCATTTGCATCACCCTCAATCGGCTTTCACGCGAGCTTAATATATTCTTTAAGGAACTCGTTGAAGGGTTGGCTCTCGCTAGCCTCGATGCTTGCTTGACGCTTAATGGAGTCGGCGGCTTCTAAAGACAACGCCTGCGCTTCCTCGGTGGACAAATTTGCGTTAAGAAAATGCTCGTGATGTTTTTCCGCATGTTCTAAAGAAAACTTCGAAAATGAACCTTTCATACTCAGAGCTGCAAGAATTTTCGCCGAGGGCGTCTGCTGCGCGGACGCGACTTTGCGTAATTGCTTGTGCAAACTTTGGCTGTAGTTTTTGCCACCATGAGCATTATCAAGTAGCTCGCTGATGGGTTCACATTGAGTTAGCAGTTCATTGGCCCAACTAGTTAGGCTTATGTTCTTGCCGTCGCGCTCTAAGGCCAATTCTGGTTCCCGGCCTTTCTCAACAACTACGGCTTGATTGCGATCCATGCGAGCCGTTTCTTCCCGACTATCATCTGGGCTGTCTGCCAGTAGACAAAGCAGCAAAAATGTATCGATAAAGCGTATTTGCTCTAAGTTGATGCCCATTGGTTCAAAGGGGTTAAGGTCAATACAGCGCACTTCGACGTACTCTACACCCCAATTATTTAAGGCCAGTAGCGGGCGCTCACCAGACCGAGCTGTGCGCTTGGGTCTAATAGTGCCGTAGAACTCGTTCTCAATTTGTAGAATGGAGTCGTTTAGCTGCTGGTGTTCACCGTCTGCAGTTGGCTGAAATTGCGCGTATTCGGAGTGACTTTTAGTCAGGCCTTCACGCATTGATTTTGAATAGGCATCTAAAGAGTTATAGGAAACATGCATTTCGCTTTGGGCGTCACTTTGGTAGCCCAATCGCCCCATACGCAAACTTGTAGCGTAGGGCAGGTAGTATGTGCCTTCATTAAATGGATCTAGGCGGTGGTCAAGATTCTGAATAAATGACCTACATACTGCAGGTGAGGCGCCGAATAAATAAATCAGCAGCCAAGACCAGCGGCGAAAATTTCGGATCAGAGCAAAATAAGCCTGGGTACGTTGCTCTTGGTCGTGTACTCCCAGCGCATTCCATAACTCGTCTGGCAGGGAAAAATTGTAATGAATGCCAGAAATGGTCTGCATTAGGCGACCGTATCTGTGACCAAGACCGCGACGATAAACGGTTTTCGCTTGGCCAATATTTGAACTACCGTATTGGCCTAGAGGAATGGCCGCCTGATCGCTCGGGAAGATGCAGGGCATGCTACTTGGCCATAGATGCTCGCCGGCAAGGTTCTGATGGATATACGTGTGCACGCGGTCTAACTCTGCCAGGCATTCTTCAGGGCTGGCGTGGACACCTGTAATCAGTTCAAGTTGCGCTTCAGAAAAGTCTGTGGTGATATTTTTGTGGGTTAGCGCTGAGCCTAATGCTTGAGGGTGCGGCGTCTTGGCTAGGCGACCATCTAATGAAATACGCAGACTTTCTTTTTCAATTCCACGAGTCAACAAGCTCAAGCCAGAATTGGCACCGCCAAGGAGTTGCAGTTTTTTTGCACTCAAATTCATAACGCATTACGTCCTTTTGATGCAAAAAGACTTTGCAAAATGCCCAAACTTTTTGAATTTAAAATTCTCAAACCCCAGCCCCTACATTTAACTTCAATGCCCTGCATGGAAGCAGGGCAACAAGGAAGCAGCTAGCTTGCGCCAATTGAGAACTACTTTAGTTCTCAGTCGGAGTGACCCTTCAGTTTGTAGGGCCTGCCGCCACAATTGACGCGTCCACCTCGAACTTCTTGAAGTTTTCGACAAACTTTCCAACGAGGGAATTGGCAGCATTATCATAGGCTGCTTTGTCGGACCAAGCGTCTCTTGGGTTGAGCAGTCGATCTTCAATGCCAGCCACTTTCAGTGGGATCTCTAGATTGAACCCTGGTAATTTTTGGGTCTGTGTATTTTCTAGATCGCCATTTTGAATTGCCGCAATAACCGCTCTGGTTATTGGAATGCTAAAACGCTCACCAACGCCATAACCACCGCCAGTCCAACCGGTGTTGACCAGATAAACTCGCGATCCGAATTCTTCAATACGCTTAATCAATAGATCGGCATAAACCCCAGCTGGGCGTGGGAAAAACGGTGCACCGAAACAGGTTGAGAAAGTTGCTTTGTAGGCCTCTGTGGAGCCAATCTCGGTAGAACCGACTTGGGCTGTATAGCCTGAAAGAAAGTGATAGGCCGCAGCTTCTTTACTGAGCAATGAAACAGGCGGTATCACACCACTCACATCACAAGTCAAAAAGATGATGTTGCTGGGTTCACCTGCTCTATTTTCCGGCACCTTTTGTTCGATATTGCTGCGTGGATAGCAGGCGCGAGAATTTTCAGTTAGTGAGCTGTCTGTGTAATCAGGGTCACGATTTTCGTCGATGATGACGTTTTCTACAATTGCTCCAAAGCGAATCGCATCAAAGATCACGGGTTCGTTTTTGCGGCTTAAGTCGATGCACTTCGCATAGCAGCCGCCTTCAAAGTTGAACACAGTACCTTTGCCCCAGCCATGCTCATCATCACCAATCAGTAAGCGCGATGGGTCCGCTGATAGGGTGGTTTTACCTGTGCCGGATAGACCAAAGAACAATGTCACGTCTTCAGCTTCACCCATATTTGCCGAGCAGTGCATAGGTAGCACGTCTTTTTCTGGCAGCAAAAAGTTAAGTACGGAGAACATCGCCTTTTTCATTTCTCCGGCATAGCGCATACCTGCGATCAAAACTTTACGTTGAGCAAAGTTAATCATTACAGTGCCGTCGCTATTGGTGCCGTCGCGCTCAGGTTCGCACTGAAATAATGGCGCGTTGACTACCTGCCAAAGTTCTTTGTTGTGCGGGTTGTAGTGTTCAGGAGATATGAACATGGATTTGCCAAACAAGCTGTGCCAAGCGTATTGAGTGGTTACTTCAATAGGTAAGTAGTGCTCTGGGTCTGCACCAACATGTAAGTTTGATGTATAGGTCTCAGTTTCACCGAGGTGAACTTGAACTCTATCCCAAAGGTGTTCGAATACTTCTGTTGTGATAGGTAGGTTTACATTACCCCAGTCGATAGATTCAGAAGTTGACGGTTCGTTGACGATGAAGCGATCTTTCGGTGAGCGGCCTGTGCGCGCTCCAGTTTCCACAACGATAGCACCGTTGCTTGCAAACTTACCTTCTCCGCGAATTACGGCACGCTCGGCTAAGTCTGCGGAGGTTAGATTATTATGGCTAATGGATTGATCGCTTGATCCGTGTTCTTTGGACATAGTATTTATGTGCTTGGCGAAAAAGGTTGCAAATTATGCCAGAGGATATGGGGTGGCGAACAGCCGATAATTCGCTTTTGTATACATTTGATGCCTTTTTCTGGCGCGCACCGGGTTACTGGCACGCCATGGCCGCTTTTCGTTAGAATATTCCTAGTAATTTTTTCGTGGTCGAAGGTCGATATACAGCTGCATTTGGTTCAATAGTACTGTTTTGCAGCAGGTCGATCTTCTTAGTGCAGGGTCTTTGGCTGGTCTGGCGTGTCAGTGGCTTCGCTTGCTGCCGCCGCAGTTTGTTCGGCTAGGTCAGCGAGCACTTTGCTGACGCCGGTTTTGTCATAGCTATATCGATTGCCGCAGAACTCGCAATCAACGGTGATTTCGCTTTGTTCTGCAATCAGCGCGGCGAGGTCGTCACCACCCAGCATCATTAAAGTGGTGTCTGTCTTTTCACGGCTACAAGAGCAGCGGTAGGACAGATCTCTTGGCTCATGTAGCCTGCAAGGGTGTTCGTTGAAGAGTCGGTAGAGAAGGGTTTGAGGGTCTAGTAGGCTGAGCTCTTCGTCGGTGGCTGTTGCCGCTAGGGTAGTTAAGGTATGCCATGCTTGAGTTGCTGCATCTATCTCAATTTCTGTGGCCTGGGGGCTATTAGGCAGCCGTTGTAGCAACAGCCCAGTGACAGAGGGTGATGATGTGGAGGCGCTACTAGCAAAATGCAGGCAGGTTTCCAGCTGTTCTGAAGTTACGAAATAGTGCTCCAGGCATTGTGCAAGGGTGTCGTATTCTAGTGATACAAAGCCTTGATAGGGCTGCATGCCGCTTGCTTTATCGGGAATTAGAGACAGCGCCAATTGGCCATTACCTAGCCATTGGGCTAATGGCTGCTCGTCGATTGCCTCATTGTCTGGATCTTGCAGATGCATAATGCCGCGCAAAAACGATTGACTCTGGCACTCCGCCAACGACCTTAATAAATCGCCGTCCCCTCGAGACTGTAAAGTCACTGCGCCAGAAAATTTGATGTTGTCGGCAACCATGGCTACCGCCGCAAGCATTTGGCCGAGCATTTCATGGATGGGCTTTGGATAAACTCTGAACGCAGTGGCATTGGCCAAGGATTTTTCTAAGCGCACCCATTGACCTCTGATGGGCAGGTCAATAAAGCTAAATCGGTGTAGTACATCCATATTCGGTAACGCTGCTGAAAAATTATTGCTGGTGCGGACAGCCTGCATTATTCCGCAGCAGAGCAGTTTGGGCTAGGCATTTTTAGATAAACGTAAAACTCAGATCTAAATCAAGGTCGCAGTTCAGGTTTGGTCTGACTCATGGCTCTCCCAGCCTTGGTCTAACGACTTCAGCTGGCTTAATGCGCGCCGGTCTTTTTTGTTTGGGCGGCCACTGGGTACGGTTAAGCCTGCTCGCTCCATGCGACGCCTGCTCACTGAAATTTCTCGCAGCTCTATACTTTCTGCGGTTTCGGTATATAAGGTTTGGGCCACAGTTGCAGACCCCCGGTGCTCGGATAGTGCATCCACCACCACAGTTTGCAACTGGATCCCTTTGCGAATAGTCAGCACTTGACCGATACGCAGTTCTTTTGCTGGCTTGGTGCGCTGATCATCTACATGAACTTTGCCGCCCTCAACCGCAGCTTTAGCCATGGAGCGTGTTTTGAAAAACCTCGCAGCCCACAGCCAGCGGTCAACTCGAGTGCCACTCACAATAAGCCCGGGAGTAATTCAGCGCAGTTGTTTACCGCCGGGTGTAGAGTTTTTTCGCGCAACGGTTTCTGCGAATCAGGATTTAAAATTGCCCAGTTTTCGCGAATACCAAATGTTGCCGCAGCATCTAGAACACGAGGAGTGTCATCTAAAAATAGCGTGCGTGCAGGGTCAAAGGGGTGCTGTTGCTGTAGCGCGCGCCAAAATTCCTGCTGCTCTTTAGGCACAGCAAAGTCATGGCTTGAAACCACTCCATCAACATAGTCGCCAAGCCCTGTGCATTGGTGCTTCAAATTGAATCCCTTACGGTCTGCATTGGTGGCGATGAAGGTTTGCTTATTGCTATTTTTTAGATCTGTAAGAAAATCTTTTGCACCAGGCAGGTAGTCGATATGAGCGGTGGCTGTTTGGTGTAACTGCATAATGTCTAAGCCAGTGAATTCGCTCCAATAGCTAAAACTATAAAAAGGCATGGTGCCAAGTAAACTGGACATATGCTTACCTAGGAACTGTCGTGCTTGATCGATTGGAATCTGCCTTGCTTCTGCCAAGGCCGCGGGGACGATATGGCTCCACACCTGATTGTCATAGTTTAGGTCCAATAGTGTGCCATCCATATCCAAAAAAACGGTATCAATGCTGTCCCAATCTAAACGTGATTTTTGCTCTGCTGGGTTGACCTCTAACATGACGGAAATTTATCCTTTTTGTGGTAGTGACTTTAGAAAAGCTTTAGAGCAACTATAGTTAGTTGAGACCTAAGTTGGTTGAGACTTAAGGCGAATCGAGCCGGATTTGTGGGCCTCAAGCGTCTTATAATAACCAAACTTTTTAATTCAATGTGCACGAACACCTTATGCCTTTACCCAAAATAATTAAAACAGAAACCTTAGCCGCCACACGCTTTTTTAAAATCGAAGCTATGCACCTAGAATTTAGTACCGGTGAACAGCGCGTTTATGAACGCTTGCCCGCCGGTGCTTCTTCGGGGGTCATTGTGGTTGCGATTAACGCAAACGACGAATTAATGCTTATTCGCGAATACGCAGCGGGTTTTCATGAGTTTCAGTTAACGCTGCCCAAAGGCGCGGTGGATCAGGGTGAAAGCCTTACAGTTGCGGCTGATAGGGAGTTAGCAGAAGAGGTTGGCTTTGCTGCGCGCGAAATCGAATTTGTTAAATGTTTATCTATTGCGCCAGGCCATATGGCCTATACCATTAATGTTATGTTTGCCCGAGATCTATATGCGAAAGTTCTGTCCGGCGATGAACCAGAACCGCCAGAGTTGGTGTTGTGGCCGTTATCGCGACTAGACGAATTATTGGAGTCAGATCAATTTAATGAAGCTAGGGCCATTGCTGCGTTAACATTATGCAAATCGCGCCTTGTAGCCGCTAATAAAATTTAAGAAGAAAATTATGGATGACCAACGTCTAAAAGAAATCACTGGGCAATTAATAGACATCGTTGCGGCAGCTGGCTCGGTAATACTTGAGGTTTATGAAACAAACTTTGATGTGCAGACTAAGAGCGATGACTCGCCGCTTACAGTCGCTGATCTGTCAGCGCATAAAGTCATCGACGCCGGTTTACAGGAACTGACACCAGATATTCCCATTATTTCCGAAGAATCTGTTCCGCCCAGTTATGCTGTGCGTTCCCAGTGGACGCGCTACTGGCTGGTTGATCCATTAGATGGCACTAAGGAATTTGTAAATCGTAACGGCGAATTCACTGTAAATATTGCACTAATCGAAGGCGATACGCCCATATTTGGCATCGTTGGGGTGCCTTTCCAGGGCAAAATATACGTCGGTAATGCCCGTAAGGGCGAGGCCTACTTGTTACACGAAGGCGTCAGAACCGACCTTAAACCGCACCTGCGCGAGGCCGCAGAAGAGTCCTTAACCATTGTGGCCAGCCGCAATCATGGGGGCGACAGATTAGAAGCCTACCTAGGCGAACTAGATAATTTATTTGCTGATTGCACCAGAACCCCGGTGGGCAGTTCGTTGAAGCTCTGTGTATTGGCTGAGAATAAGGCCGACATTTACCCCCGTCTAGGTCTGACCAGTGAGTGGGATATTGGCGCGGCTCAGGCTGTGCTTTATGCCGCTGGTGGTGGAGTGTTTACTGAAGATGGGCAACCACTGCGCTACAACACCAAAGAAAGTCTTTTGAATCCAGAGTTTCTTGCCGTAGCGGATCGTGAGTTCCCGTGGCTTGATCGGTTGCCAAACTTTCCAGCCAAGGACTAGGTCGGCGTGTGGGTGATGCCGGTTAGACACGGTTTTGCTATTAGGCAAGTGTTAGTACGCAAGCGCGGCTCAACTGCGATAGGACGCCTCGTCGGGTCAAAAGCTAGGAATAGCTAGGAATAGCTTAGTGAGGTATGTGTGCTAAGTGGTTGGTCTCATCCAGCCCGACTGCATACTGTGCAATTGCCCTGCCGAGGAAAAAACACTGTATATAGATACAGTCTCGGCTGGTGAGGTAAGCAAGAATACAGAAAAATTTGGCAAAATAAATAGCTAAAAAATGAAAGTTTAGTGAAGAAAAGTTTCTCCAATAAACACAATACCTTAGACCTTAAAGTTGAGGACTAAATGAGACGGTTTTTGACAACTAACTGGCGGTTGTTAAACCCATATCAAGTTTTTTCTAAATTGTGCTTATGCAGTATGTTAACTACATTAATGCACAGTGACCGAGTTAGCCTTGGCTAAATGAGATAGCTGAATTAGCGGCAAAATAGAGCTAGTTCCGAAAAAGAACTGAAAAAAAGAAATAGATCACCATGCAGACAGAATCAAGAGTAAATGTGGAGCAGGTAGTTCTCAAAAAATCCGAGCTCCTCGCAGGTTTGAAAGCAGCTGAGCCAACCCTTGGCGCTCATTCTAGTTGGGCTGAAGAACACCGTCGGCTGCATGATGAGTCCTTTGCAGCCATTGTCGCGGCTGGCGTTCCGCGATTGTTTTTGCCCAAAAGCTTGGGTGGATTTGAAACCGATCCAGTGACCTGTGCATTGGTTTGTGAGCAGTTAGCCGACAGCGATACTGCCGCCGCGTGGCATGTCATGGTTTTCAACGCAGCCAAGTTAATGGCAGCCAAATGGCCCAAAGAAATGGTTGAACTGCTCTGGGCGGATAACCCAGATCAGTTAGTTTCGGCAAGTGGTCATACGCCTATGCAGGGCCGAAAAACCGCTGAGGGATATATTGTCAGTGGTACCCAGCGTTTTGTCAGCGGTTGTGATCATGCGTCTTGGCTGATGTCGCCCATGCTGGTTGATGGCGAAATGCATACAGTGGTAGTGCCAATGAGCCAATGTAAGAAACTGGATAACTGGGACACTTTGGGTATGCGCGGTTCAGGTAGTACTGATGTATTACTAGACGATATCTTTGTACCTAATGTACAAGTGGCAGAGCCAGTTTTGCCTGGCGTGCCTAACAACATACATTTTCGCGGCCAATTATATCTTTGTCCGTCGAGGATTGTTTTTGCCACCTACGTGCCTGTTGTTTTCAGTCTTGCGCGGCGAGCATTGGAACAAGTGAGTGCCTTAGTGAAGGATAAAACCCCTGGTGGTGCGGCAGGTAAAGTACGCGATAAAAATATTGCTCAAGCGCACTACGGCAAAGCGCTGGCGAAGTATCGCGCCGCCCGACTGATGTTTTATGACGCGTTGGAGCAAACTTGGGGAAAGGCTGGTGAGGGGCATGAAGCTGATGCATTAGACCGCGCTGATTTATACTTAGCTGGCACCCACGCAGTACAAACCTGTGCAGAGGTTGTCAGGCATGTGGCAGATATTGCGGCCACAGCCATGATCGCTAAAGGCTCGGAGCTGGAACGTATTGGCCGAGATATGGAAACTCTTCGACACCATGGTTTCGTCAATGAATCACGTTATGCCAGTGTTGCTCAAGTGCACTGGGATGCAGAGTTAGATTATCCGGCGATGCTCAGATAGCTACGGCTTCATTTCAAAGTTAAACAAGCTAGCGCAGGAATTGTTAGCTAGGTTTTGAATAAAAATAGGTAAGCAAATCATGGCATCTAGCCTCGCCACCCCAACTCCTTCTGATTCAGATCGCCCCACTCATTATGTCGTTTATGGCGCGGGCGGCATTGGTGCAACCATAGGTGCGCGCTTACATCGACAAAGCTTTAAAGTCACGCTGATTGCCCGAGGTGAACATGGGCGGGCCTTGCAAGAGAGTGGTTTGCATTTTATAGCGCCAGACTGTGATGAAGTTCTACAAATCCCTACTGTATTGCACCCGCGTGAGATTCACTTTGATGATAACGTAGTGGTACTCATGTGCATGAAGTCACAACACGGGTTGGCAGCGCTAGAAGACCTGGCTCAAGTAGCACCTGTGCATACACCTATCGTTTGTGTGCAGAACGGGGTTGATAACGAACGCCAGTCTTTACGTTTTTTCCCTAATGTTTATGCCAGCGTAGTCATACTGCCAGCAGTTTTTTTGCAGCCGGGTCTGGTTGTTAGTCACGCAGCAAACAAAGGCGGCATATTAGATACGGGCTGTTATCCCCAAGGCTTGGACAATTGCGCGGAAAAGATTAATGCAGACTTTACCGCAGCCGGGTTCAGTGCTCACCCAGATCCTAGGGTGATGCGGCAAAAATATGCCAAGCTTCTAATTAACTTAGCCAATGTTTTGCAGGCGGGTTTGCAAGACGCCACTGATGCTAGAGACATTTCTCAAGCTCTGCGTAACGAAGCGCTAGCGTGCTTTGCAGTGGCAAATATCGATTGTATGGATAACAGTGAAGCTAAGCGTCGGCGCGATGGCGTCATGCTTGAAACCCACGTTCCTGGGCACGACCGCTCGGCGGGTTCCTCTTGGCAGAGTATGCAAAGAGGAACCGGCGATATTGAAACCAACTATTTGAATGGGGAAATTGTACTGCTTGGCCGTTTACATGGTGTGCCAACGCCCGCGAACGCGGCATGCGTTGCTATGGCGACGCAAATGTTGGCCGAAAACCTTGGCCCAGGGGCGTACTCGGCGGATTGGTTGCGAGCCAAAGTTGCCGAGTTGGGTGGGCACTAAAGTAGATATTTCGCACAGCAAAGTGCGTTGGAGAGAATGATGAGTTTTTATACTAAACGTAAGTTGGCATTTGCCACTCAAGACCTACAACAACCTGTGCAAATGCTGCGCGAGCTTGTGGCGACCCATGGAGGTACAACACTCTGGGGCCTATGGCATGGTGTTTTTGGCATGGCATCAAACGAGTTGATGTTGGTCACTGCCCATGATGATCATGAAGATGGTTTAACGCTGCCAGAAAATATTCGTGTGCTTGAGGAGTATCAACTCAAAGCCACTGCTCGCCCTACAGACAACACGCCGTTAAGCCAGGCCGGAATATACGTCTTTCGTGATTTTGCTTTAGACGCTAAAGACATCGAAGAGGTGGTGGCTTTATCCAGTGCTGCTTGGCAAACCTTTGAAAGCGGGGAGAATTATTCTGCTCAGCCTATGGGTCTGTTTGCGCCGCAAACGCCATCAGCAAACTGCGTCATGCATTTGCTCACATGGTATCCAGATTTTTCCTCTTGGCAGAACTCCCGTGAGTCAGGTCCCCAGGCGCTGCAAAGATTTGCAGCGCGTAGAGCACTAACCTATTCAACCAATGCGGTGGCCACGCGTTTAGATTTGTCTTAACGGCCTAAAGTAAGCAATTACTTCAGGCTAGCAAGCCACTCGTCGTCGGAGCCTTCATTGATAGAGGCGAACAGAGGGGTAGTTAAATACCGCTCACCGGTGTCTGCCAGCATGGTCAAAATCACGCTTCCTGGCTCCGCTTGTTCGGCAATTTTTAAGGAAGCAGACAGTGTGCCTCCGGCAGAAATACCGACAAAAATGCCTTCCTCTTGACCAAGGCGTAATGCGCAGGCCATAGATTCGTCTTCATTCACTGTAACAATTTGGTCTGTGATGTTCTGGTCCAAAACTTCTGGAATGAAGTCGGGGGTCCATCCCTGGATTTTGTGAGGTGACCATTCGCCACCAGAAAGTAGCGCTGCTTGTTCGGGTTCTGCGGCAACAATTTGTATTGCGGGGCGTGCAGCTTTGAGGGTTCTTCCTGCGCCAGACAACGTGCCACCTGTGCCCCAGCCAGTGACCCAGTAGTCCAAGCGCTCGCCGGCAAAATCCGAAAGAATTTCAGGGCCAGTGGTGCTGGCATGATAATTTGGGTTAGCTGGGTTTTTAAATTGATTGGCCATAAACCAGCCATGCTCGGCGGCCAGTGCTTCGGCGCGCTTGACCATGCCGGTGCCGCGCTCAGCCGCTGGAGTTAAAATAACTTTGCCACCCAGGGCGCGCATTAGCTTGCGCCGCTCGATAGAAAACGTTTCCACCATCACTGCTACGAATGGGTGCCCCATTACAGCGCAGACCATGGCCAAAGCAATACCAGTATTGCCCGAAGTGGCTTCAATAACGGTTTGCCCTGGTTGCAACGCACCGCTGTCGCGGGCGTCCTTGATAATGGCGTAAGCCAGACGATCCTTAACCGACGCCATAGGGTTGAACGATTCAACTTTCACATACATCTGTACATGGTCTGGGCCAAAGCGGTTGAGCTTGACCACCGGGGTGTTGCCGATTGTTTGTAAAATATTGTCGTATTTCATAGCAAAGAACTCCGTAGTTTTATTCGGTATGTTGGTGGTGAGTGAGATTTCTAATATGGGCTATTAAAACGAGCAATACGCCAACAACTGTAAGCGGAATTTCCCAGCTCTCGCCCAATACATGGATTACAGCCAAAAACATTAGGGTTAACCCAATACCGCCCAAGGCCAGGGTCAAAATACTTTTTTCACTTTGATAACCGCGCCACAAGGCCAATACGCTTATAGGTACTGCGAAGGCCAGCAGCAGCCAGTGGGTCATAGTTTCTGTGTCCGCAAGCCAGCTGTTAACTGAGGGCATGAGCAGCAAAGTGACAGGTACAGCCAAGCAATGTATCAGGCATAAACCCGACAACCATATTGCTGTACGGTCTAATTTCGACTTATTTGCGGATTCAGTATTCGACACTTTTTGCTGCTGGAGTGAAAGGTGGCATAAGCTAGCGCTTAGGCCTTCTTCATGCAAGGCGCGTTAGCGTATATGATTATACGCTTTGGCTATTTGGGCAGTGGTTTGTCACCGAGGATGAAGCCATTTTCAACAGCCCTATGACTTTATAAGAATGAAATAATTATGGATGATAGAACCCGGTGGGATGCTCGCTATCGTGAAGGTGCATATTCTCAACGCCCTTGGCCTAGTGATTTTCTCCAGCAAAATATTCGGGTGGTGGCCAATAATAATCAACAAAGCCCTGGTCGGGCGTTAGATTTGGCCTGTGGCGCAGGTCGTAACAGCATTTTTCTTGCCGAGCAGGGGTTTACCACCCAAGGCATAGATATTTCCGCAGCCGCTATCGCCCGAGGCGCAGCCTATGCAACGAAGGTTGGTACAAAGGTCGGTTGGGTGTGCCAGGGTTTGCTTGCCCAGGGTGGTGTAGAGGTTGCACAGGCCGCACCCGTTGCAGAAAAAACATTGTTGCTAAGCCAAGACCCCATCCGCAATTTTGGTCAATATCAGCTTATTATTCTGTTTAGATTTGTCGCGCCCGGATTACTTACAACACTCATGGACCATCTGCTCCCCGGAGGGCATCTGATGGTTGAAGAGCATTTGCGGCATGATTTGGGCGAAGAAATAGTTGGGCCTCGTAGCCCTGCTTTTAGGGTGGCGCCCGGTGCACTGCTAGCAGAGGTAGCGGCAAGCACCCAGCCTTATGAGGTTATTGAAGATTTTGCTGGGGCAATAACAGAGCCCAGTGGCGGCAAAGCTGCTATTACTAGATTGTGGGTTCAGCGCCTTTCCGAGTGAGGCAAGTTCGCCCACGCTATTATGCCAAAGAACATTTGGCAGAGGCTATTTTCGCCTATCGAAATAAGCAGCATAATGCGATGCTTTAAAAGTAATAAACTGAGGGAGATCCCAAAATGAATGAAGAACAAGCAATCATAGTTGAGCGCAAAGGGCGCGTGATGGTCATTACACTGAATCGACCAGATGCAATGAACGCGATCAACGGTGAGCTGTGCAATGGCCTTTGGAATGCCATTAAGGAATTGGATGCTGATGATTCATTGGTGGCAGGCGTTATCACAGGCAACGGCCGTGCGTTTTGTGCGGGAATGGATCTCAAAGCATTTGCTCGAGGCGAAGACATTGGCCCATTAAGTGAGTTCGTGCGCACGGGTGCGACTAAGCCGCTAATTGCCGCAGTAAATGGATTTGCCTTGGCGGGTGGCTGCGAAATAATGTTGACCTGTGACCTTATCGTCGCTTCAAAAGGCGCCAAGATCGGTATCCGAGAAGTCAAAGTAGGACTTTTTGCAGCAGCCGGTGGTGTTTTTAGACTTCCTGCCCGGGTTGGTTACGCAAAAGCTATGGAAATGGCTTTGACCGGAGAACCTATCACAGCCGAGGAAGCGTTGGATGCGGGATTATTAAGCGCCCTTACCGAGCCCGGTGAGGCTTTAGACGCAGCGCTGGCCTTGGCAGCACGCATTGCAGAAAACGCTCCGCTAGCTGTTGTGGCGTCCAAAACTCTGGTTCGAGCAGCATCTATGGGCATTGAAGAAGATAAGCTTTGGGAAATGCAGGTGCCTTTACAGAAAAAGGTCTTTAGCTCTAATGATGCCAAAGAAGGCCCAGTAGCCTTTGCTGAGAAGCGTGCGCCTAACTGGACCGGAAGTTAGCGATAGCTGATTGCTAGTTGGACTTATAGCTAGACAGCTAGCTGATTAAGTCACTCGCCTAAGCAGCGGAGCAGTATTGCTCCGCGCGCTTTATATCGCGCTTGTAGTGATCAACTTTACTGCGCGCTTGCCTCAGCTTCGCGCCATACGCGGATAAAATTGCCGCCCCAAATTTTTTCTATGTCTTGGGCACTATAACCGCGCTTGAGTAACCCTATGGTCACGTTCAGCGCTTCGCTGGCATCTTCGTAGCCAGGTATGCCGCTGCCATGATTGAAGTCTGTACCTATACCTACATGATCTACGCCAATACGCTTGGCTATATAGTCTAGGTGGTTGAGCATATCTTCTAGGCTAATTGGGCCGAGTAACGCACTAACTTTAGTCAGGAAGGTCTTTTTCACCTCAGGGTCGTTTATCTCCCAGTAAAGCTCAAAGGGGTAAAGGTAGTCTTCGTCAATGTTGGCTTCGCGTCGGATCGCCCTAATGTCAGCATCCATTTGCGGGTTGGAGGTATCGAAGAGGTAGCCTTTGAATGGTGCCACATGCACAACGCCGCCAGTTGCGCCAATGCGGTCGAGTTCTTCATCGGACAGATTGCGGCTGACTTGTGTAAGCGCTCGAGCATTGGAGTGGCTCGCCACTACTGGTGTTGTGGAAAGCTCTATTGCTTGCAGTGCTGCCTGTTTCGACAGCTGTGAGATATCAACAATTGCACCCAGTGCATTGATCTTTTTGATGGCAGTAACGCCTAGCTCAGATAAACCGCCGTGTTCTGCGGTTGCTTCACGTTGGCCGGTAGTGGCGCTAAATAGGGGGCGGGAGGAATCCGCAAATGCGTTGTGGCCCATATGGGTCAGTGCAAACAAGCGCACCCCATCGGCGTAAAAGGCGTCAATGGCAGAAGCATCTGTGCCAAGAATGAGAGCGTTTTGAAAACCCAGAAGCAGTGCAGACTGGCCCGCTTCATGGGCGCTAATCAGTGCATCTGGGGTTAATACCAAAACTGTATTATTTGCCGTATCTGCCGCCATGGCTTCAACCACGGCCAGCTTAGCAGCGGCTATCTCTTGCGCTGCCGCATAACCCTCAGGTGTTCGTGGCCCAGGGCTTACCGCTACAGACATCACTACAGCATCTAAGCCGCCCTCGAGCATTTTTTCTGGTGCCACTTTAGACAATCCATCTGCGCCCACATAAGCTGAAGGTTTGCCGGGCATCTCAATGTCTGCGTGGGCATCTAGTGTCAATGCAGCAGCATGTATGGCTTGGGCTTTGGCTAAAAACGCCTCAGCGTCAGTACTCTCTTGAGGCGCGGTACCGTTAGACATTGCGCTGTCATTGGAACAGCCAGCTAAAAGACTGACAGATAAGACTGCCATGCACAGTAGTGCTTTGGCAGCTTTGGCAGAATGATGCATAAATTTGGTCACAGTAGTTCACCGCATAGAGAAGATTTATCCAGCCTAGCCTAAGGGCTGCGTATAGGCCAACGTGGTTGTTCCCTCCTTTCGCCTATCTAGCCGGTCACGTTTTAAGCCTTCGGGCCTAAAAATTCATGGTGAATCTGCATGGGGAAAAAATTCTTAGTCTATTTCCGCAGACAAATAGACGCTAGGATGAAGTTTTTTAGCAGAGGCATTCCCATGGAAAATATTCCTACAATAGATTTTGCCGCGTTCCGAAAAGGTGGTTTTGCCGCCATTGACCAGCAGGCCTTAGTAGAAGCTTGCGAAGATCATGGCTTTTTCCTTCTCACTAACCATGGGTTGGAGGATGTGGTGTCCTCAACCTTCAGCGCGTCTAGTGAATTTTTTGCCATGCCGCGAGAACATAAGACCGCTGTTTATCGAGACGAAAGCAATCCATTGGGTTACTACGATCGTGAATTGACCAAGCAAAAGCGCGATCAAAAAGAAGTGTTTGATTTTAAGGCCGGTGGGCATATATCCAAAAACCCAGAAAGACATACGCGCTGGCCTGCACAGCCCAATGGCTTTAGGCCCGCGTTGACAGATTTCTTCCAATCTTTTACCCAGTTGTCTGAGGCCACCATGAGCATGGTGTTATCGGCATTGGGTATGTCTGATGCCGAAGTGGCGGAGACTATGAGCAAGGGTTTTGGCGAACTGCATTCCAGCGCTGCGCGGCTTAACTATTATCCTTCCGCTGATCCAGTGCCAGATTCAGAGCGCTCAGATCTAACCGGTTTGGGTGATATGGCGTTACACCATCATACTGACCCCGGCGCAATTACCTTGTTGTTGCAAGATAACCACGGCGGCCTGCAAGCCCTTTCAAAGAAAGACGGTTGGATAGATGTGCCGCCCGCTGATGGCTCTATCGTGGTAAATATTGGTGACGTGCTTCAGGTGTGGACTAACGATCGTTGTACTGCCGGCGTGCATAGGGTGTTACCTGTGCGTTCTGAACAAGGCCGTTACAGCATCCCGTTCTTTTATCAGCCTGCGGTAAAGGCTGTGATAGAGCCTTGGCTGGGTCAACAAGATGTGGCGCTATATAGGGCCTTTTCTTGGCAGGAATATATTCGTGGCAGGGTCACCGACAATTATTCCGATTTAGGCGAGGATGATATTCAGATTGACCGATACCGCGTAGCCTAAGCAGCGCGTTTCTAGACCGTCCATTTTCTAGCAGAAAAGCCTGCTAGAAAAACACAGTCGTTAGCGTGACAGTAGAGGTTGTGAAAGCGTTCTAGGAAAATTCTCTAGTATGAAAAAGTATAGTCATCTGTTGTTTGATCATGATGGTGTTCTGGTCAATACCGAGCACTTGTATTACGAGTCCACCCGCCGGATATTGGCTGAGTTAGGCGTAGATCTGACGCTGCCAATCTATATGCAAGTTATGGTCAATGGTTCCGACGTATGGGAATTGGCAGTGGCGAAAGGCATCTCTGAAGAAGTCATTGCCTCACAAAGGCTGCAACGTAATCAGCTTTACCAACAGTTACTAGGCGCTGAAGATTTATCCATCAATGGCGTGGAAGAAGTTTTAGTTAACCTTAAGCAAAAGCATTCAATGGCCATAGTCACCACCTGCAAAGATGCAGATTTCGCCTACATTCATGATCAGAAAAAAGGCGCGCCAGGCTGCGATCTAAATATCGTTCCCCATATGGATCTTGTGTTAACAAGATCCAGCTATACAAACAGTAAGCCCGACCCAGAACCTTATTTAGCCGCATTGGCGCGCTTTTCTATTCAGTCACATCAGGCACTAGTGATAGAGGACTCTGAGCGTGGGCTGCGCTCTGCAGTGGCTGCCGGCATTGATTGCGCGGTGGTGGAGTATGCTTTCACAGCAAGCCAAGATTTTTCTCAAGCTACCTACCGAATAAAGAACTTGGCTGAGTTGGTGGTGTTATTAAATGGCGGCGACTAACCGGGATAGCTGTACAAATCACCTATTCCAAACGTCGGCCTAGGCTGTCTAAAAGTATTCTGGTTCAGGCGCCAAGTTGACCAAAAGCAGGATCATTGCCAGCACAAAGGCAGCTATAAAAAACCCACGCCAGAGTAGATTGCTGTGACCGACCGTTTGCGCGGCGTCAGCCTTAAGATCTTTCTTACCCGTAAACATGGGCTTAAGCAGATTTTCTTTTTTGCCGAGCAAATACCAGATCACCGCAACAAGGTGTAAGGCTATTGCCGCTAACAAAAAATTAAAGTTGGTGTGATGTAGCCAGCCAAGATAATCAGCAAGGTTGCTGGAGACAACGCTGTTATAGGGCCCGGCATAGAATATGTCGTCGCTGATAAACAACCCGCTGACTGCCTGGGTCATGACCAATGCCAGTAGTACGATGCTTGCCCAGCCACCTAATGGCCCATGACCAATATGACTGATCTCACCCGGTGGTGTTTTCTGTTTCAGTTGGCCTAGTGCGCGGATAACCGCTTTTGGCCCGGTAAGGAAGTTGTGAAAACGCGCATGGAAGGTGCCCAGCAAGCCCCAAATCAGTCGAAAGCTAATTAGCCCGAGTGCTGTGTAACCAAATAGAAAGTGGGTTTCTGTCCAATCGAAGCCGGCTTCTGCGGTGGCCCAAGATCCCACCAGACTCAGCGCGAGAGCCCAGTGGAATAATCTCAGGGGGAAATCCCAAACCAGCGTACCTGTGGTAGCTGGCTGTGATGCCTCTTCGATAGAAGAGACCTCTTTGATAGAAGAGACCTCTTTTTCTGTAGACGACAGAGGGTGGGACACGCGCTGTCGTCAGCTCTTAGCTGTCATCTTTTTCGCGGTAGCTTTCATGACAGTTTTTGCATGAAGAACCTAATGCACCGAATGCTTTCATAGTAGGACCTTTGCCTTGGCTTGCCGCAGCGGCTAAAGCAATGGCTCTTTCTGTGGTTGTAGCAACCTTGCCATTGAAGTCTGCTTTATCTTCCCAAATGCCATCTTTAGCACCTGATTGCAGGCCGCTTGCGCGAGTGTCCATAGCAAAGACGTCTTCTAGCATCGGCGCAAGTTGAGCAATTTTGCCCGCGTTCTTTTCCACAACTGCTGCATCGAATGGAATTTGTCCACGGGCCATGCCAACGATTGGACCAAAGTAACTGGCGACAACTTTGAGTAAGCCTTGGCGCGTGTCTATTGCCGTTTGCGCGCGCTCCTCGGCGCTGGCTGCGAAAAGACTGCTGCTGAATGCAGTTAAAAGCGTGAGTACAACGATTTTGCGAAACATATTTTTTCCTATTTTAAGAATTTTAAGTGACCAATGCTAAGTAGCCTAAATTAGTCAATGTGAATACAACAAGCGTTACTTTGGTTCTTTGCCAAAGACGATACATCCAGACGCACCAAACATGCCACCCACACCTAGGCAAAGTGACACATTGGCGTCCTTTACCTGAGCCGGCGCAGTGCCGCGAATTTGCCTAACGCTTTCTTGTAATGCGTACATACCGTACATACCCGAGTGCATATAAGACAGACCGCCGCCGTTGGTATTCATCGGCAAACAGCCACCTGGCGCAGTATTTTGCTCCCAGATAAAGTCTGCGGCTTCGCCTTTTTTGCAGAAACCCAAATCTTCTAGTCCATATATAGGCAAGTGGGCAAATGCGTCATAAACCATTAGGTGGTCCACCTCAGCATGAGAGATACCCGCGTCGCGCATGGCAAAAGAACCAGCAACCTTAAATGCTCTAGAGCTTGTGAGGTCGTCCATTTGGCTGATCATGGGGGTTTCAACACTCTCGCCGGTGCCTAATATATGTACCGGGGGCTGGGGGAAATCTGCGGCTCTATCGGCTTTGGTTAAAATCAAGGCGCCACCTCCGTCGGTGACCAAGCAGCACTCAAGTAAATGGAATGGGTACGCTATCATTTTCGAGTTGAGCACGTCGTCGACAGTAATTTCTTCCTGAAAACTCGCTCTTGGATTCATAGACGCCCACTCCCTTTGCACAACCGCAACCATGGCTAGCTGTTCGTGGGTCATACCGTAATCCTTCATATATCGAAGTACCGGTAGGGTAAACATTGTTGGTGGACCCATGGGTCCAAATGGCACTTCAAACTGTCCTGCTAGTGATGCCGGGGCTCTTGGGAAGCCACTTCGCCCAACACCAGAGCGACCACTCTCGCCATGGGTAATAAGTACAGTTGTACATTGTCCGCTGGCAATGGCTGCCACAGCATGGCGTACATGGAGCATAAAGGAGCAGCCACCAACTGAGGTGCCGTCCACCCACGTAGGGGTAATGCCTAGGTAATAGGCTAAATCTGTGGGGCGTTCCCCTGCTGTGGCTATGCCGTCTATGTCTTTGGCGGTGAGGCCCGCATCTGCCATGGCATTGAGCGCTGCATCAGCGTGGAGTTGCATTTGACTTAAGTGAGGGATTTTGCCCAGTTCAGTTGTTTCAGCGGCACCTACTACAGCTACGCCGGTCATTTCGACTCTCCGGCAGGAGCAATTTTTGCAGGAGCAATTTTTGCAGGAGCAAAGAGAGGCAACTTAATGTCCTCACTCACTTGCTCAAAGCGCACTTCCAAAGGCATATCAAGTTGCAGGGCTTCTGGCGTTTGCGCGCATTCCACAATATTGGTCATCATTCGTGGACCCTCTTCCAGATCGACTAATGCAATAGCATAAGGACCATCAAATGCAGGGTGTGGGCGCTGGTTGATGACATAGCTGGCTAATGTAGCTCGTCCGCTGGCGGCGTAAACTTCCACGGACCGTGAGCTGCATGAAGGGCAAAACGGCCGCGGTGGAAAGTAGGTATGGGTGCACTGAGTGCATCTTTGTAACAGTAGTTGTTCTGCTTGCGTACCCTCCCAAAAGTGTTGGGTTTCTGGTGTGGGTTGGGGCAGGCTTCTGGTCGGTTTATCCAACGCGCTCTCCTCTATTTTTTTGTAAAAAGTGGTAAAAGTTGTAAAAGCTAAAAAAGAAGAAGTATGCCTTATCAACATGCGCTTTCAAAAGCCCCGCAAAAACAGCTGGGCAAACTGACAGATGAGCCTGCGAAAATTAAGACAAGTGTTGATTTTCTTGTGCAACATGGACGACAGTATCGGCCTTCTATTCATTATCTAAGGGGAGTGATATGCAAGTTAATGGTGCCTGCCATTGTGGGGAAATAACATTTACTGCTGAGGCCGAGGCAAATTTTTGTGTCATCTGTCACTGTCGAGACTGCCAAGTGATGTCTGGCGCGCCCTACCGCAGTATTTTGCCCGTGAAAGAGTCCGGTTTTAATTTAGTCAGCGGTAAGCTAAAGCTTTACCACAAGACCGGTGACAGCGGTAACCGCCGGGAACTGGCCTTTTGTGGTGACTGCGGCACCCATGTTTACGCAACTTCGGTGGTCGAAGATGTGCCGTTAGGCCAGCGTATGTTGGGCTTACGTACGGGCATGCTGGCAGAGGTAGCTGATTTACCACCGCAAAAGGAAGTTTGGTGTGAGTCTAAAGTTGATTGGGCACAAGATTTGCTGGCTTTAGATATGACTAAGCAGAATGGTCAATAACCTCATATATGCATACCCTTTATAGCTTTCGTCGCTGCCCTTATGCCATGCGTGGGCGCATGGCTTTGTCACTCCTTGATACTCAAATTGAGGTGCGAGAAATTTTGTTGCGTGACAAGCCAGCTGCCATGCTGGCTGTTTCTCCCAAGGGTACGGTGCCAGTCTTCATCACCGCAGAGGGTCAGGTGATTGACGAAAGTTTAGACTTAGTGATTTGGGCCATCGCCGAAAATTCTCCACAGTGGACTAAATATGGTGGCCTAGCCGCGCAAAAAATCTATATCGAGAAGTTCGACCAAGAGTTTAAACCGCTTTTAGATGCCTACAAGTACGACCGCCGGAACGCTGAACATCCAGCCAGCTATTACCGAGATTTGGCCCTACCTTGGTTGGACGAATTGGAGCAATGTCTGCAAAAGCATAATTATTTACTGGGTGATATAGCCCAGATGCAGGACATTGCGTTGATGCCTTTCATCCGCCAATTCGCTTTTGTAGATAAACAGTGGTTTGACACTCAACCCCGACCAAATCTAGTGCGCTGGTTGGAGGCCTGGTTAAACAACGATCTTTTCACATCTATCATGACAAAGTATGACCAATGGGAAGAAGGAACTCGTGGCGAAATCTGGCGCACCAGCGCAGATCACCGCAGCAAACTTACTGGGGAGTAGCATGCAAAAGTGGATAGTAGGGATTATCAGCATCATCGGCGCTGTAGCACTGGCGGCTATGGTGGCTTGGTCTGGATCTGACCAAGGCGTCATGTACAACGGTATGTCGGTTTTTGTCTGGTGCGGTGTTTTTGCCTTCGCTGTGCAGTGGCTGATTTTCATTCATGCATGGTTGGCAAAAACTGAAGCCTATTTCGACCTTACCGGCAGCCTGACCTATATTGTAGTTGTGGTTGCCGCCGCGTTTTTAGCGGGCGCCGACGACTTACGTTCGTTAACAATCACCGGCCTCATTGTAATTTGGGCGCTGCGTTTAGGACCATTTTTGTTTTTCCGTATTAGGCGTTCTGGCGAAGATCGGCGTTTTAGATCAATTAAAACGTCATTTCCAACATTTTTGATGACTTGGACACTGCAAGGTGCCTGGGTGTATATCACCGCCAGTGCAGCATTGGGCAGCATTACCTCCAGTAGCACCGTTGGTCTAGATGGCGCCTTTGTTTTGGGTGCGGGTCTTTGGGCTATTGGTTTTGCCATTGAAGTGATCGCAGATAATCAGAAAACTGCGTTTCGCAATAACGCTGAGAATGCGAATAAGTTTATTAGTACAGGTCTGTGGGCGTGGTCGCGTCATCCCAATTACTTCGGTGAGATCATCTTATGGGTCGGTATTGCCGTCATCGCTTATCCAACATTAGTAGGTAATCAAATTTACTTAATGTTTTCACCGTTGTGGGTGATTTTTTTGCTCACCGCAGTCAGTGGTGTGCGGATGCTCGAAGCCCGTGGTCGCAAGCAGTGGGGCGAAGACCCCGAGTACCAAGCGTATGTGGCGAATACGCCAACGCTGATGTTATGGCCCCCACGTAAGTAGGGGCATAGGTTTCGTCAAAAAGGCCGCTAATCGGGCCTTTTGCGACAATAGCTAGCCGAATGCACTTAACCAGAATCAAAACATTCTGCTGCTAACGGGTGCTATCGGGTGTTAAAGACTTTGCGCGCCATCTACCGCAATAGTTTGCCCAGTAGTCCAATAAGCCGGTGCAGACATTAAAAATGCCGCAACGCTGCCTACTTCTTCGGGCAAACCCATGCGACCGTATGGAATGCCTGCCAGAGTTGCGTCATACATTGCAGGCATATTTTTCTTCACTTGATCCCAAACGCCGTCGGGAAACTCGATGGATCCTGGCGCAATACAATTCACTCGAATCTTATCTGCTGCCATAGTTTTGGCGTGGCTTTGGGTTAGCTGAATAACCGCTGCTTTGACCGCACCATAAGAAATATTGCCTGACGCTGCCAATCCGCTGATGGAGGAGATATTCAAAATACTACCGCCGCCATTGGCTTTAAGGTGGGGGGCTGCTGCCCAAGTTGTGCGCACGACACCCATAAGATCTATGTCTATGCCTTTTTGCCAACCCTCTTCGTTATCGGAATTGCCGAAGCCACTAGGATTGTTCACCAGACCGTAAAGACCGCCTAGCGCTTTGGCAGCTTCATCTACATAGGCAGCTATGGCGTCGGCTTCACTAATATCACAAACCGCAGTGTGTACTTTACCGCCATAAGCTTTAAGTTTTTCCGCAGCTTCATCTAAGCTGCTCTGAGTGCGCCCGCAGATAGATACCCAAGCGCCTTCTTTGGCGCAGGCCTCGGCGATAGAGAAACCTATGCCCTTGCTGCCACCGGTGATGATAATACCTTTGTCTTTAAGTCCTAAATCCATTTTTTATTCCTCTGTTGAAGTGGTCAATATTAGTAAGTGCGTTGCAAAATATCGTGGGACGCTAAGTGTCGTTGGTTTTTATTGCCAAGGTTGCCATAGACGTTGGCATATAAGCATTGAGTGGGGTGGCTTCACTGTCCCATTTGTCTTCAAAAAAGCCTGCGATGATAAACCCCGCGTCAATTTGCCCGGCAATCTGATCATCTAAGCTGTGACTAAATTCGAGTGCTATGCCACTGGCCTTGCGCTTAGCTAATTCTGCTGGGTCGAGTAAGTCTATGTCTGCGTTTGGCAGAGCGAACCGAACTTCCAGTGGTCCACCGGCTTCTATGTCGTAGTGATCGAAAAGAAAAAAATCCGGATTCATAAAGCCGCTTAGCAGGCGGCCACCATTCTTAAGTACGCGCTGGCAATGTTGCCAAACCGGTCTAATGGTTTGGGAGAAAACATTCGACACCGGGTGAAAGACTAAGTCAAAGGAGGCGTCTTCAAAGCAGGATAAATCTGCCATATCGCCCTGCACCAGTAATATCTCCAAGCCATCTCTGTCGGCCACCAATTTGTCTTTAGCCAATTGAACCGCTGAGTTGTCAAAACTAGTTACCACAGCCCCAGCGGCTGCTAACAATGGTGCTTGTTGTCCGCCTGCCGATGCCAAACACAAAACGCTCTTGCCGCGAATGTCGCCAAACCACGCCTTTGGTACATTTTTATTTGGGGTCAATATGACTTCCCAGTCGCCGTTCCTAGCGGCGTTAATGGCGGCGCTATCCACTGGTTGGACCCATGGGCTTTGAGCATTCTCGGACTGTATGTCCCACGCTTGGCGATTATATTTGAGTATGTCTGTCATATCGGTATTGTGGGGCGCAAATAGATCAAAGAGAAGTGTGGATATGACCGACCAATCAAGCTCAGTGTCGAATCAATTAACGGCGGACTATTTAGTTATAGGCGCTGGCGCAATGGGCATGGCCTTTGTGGATGAGATACTCAGCGGCGACTTAACGGCCACAGTTGTTTTGGTTGATCGCTACGCAGGCCCCGGTGGGCATTGGCGTCGTTCCTATCCTTTTGTCTCATTACACCAACCGGCGGCGTTTTATGGTGTTAACTCAGAAACTCTAGGGCGCGGTGGCAAGAGCTTGGCGTCCGGTGTGGAGGTTGTTGGCTATTTTCAGCGCGTATTAGAAAAGCATCTGGCTTCGGGACGGCTGAGTTTCTTCCCGCACTGTGAATACACCGAATCCATTGAAATGACGCCTGAATTCACATCAACAGTAACGGGCGAAAAATATTCAGTGGCGGTTAAGCGCAAGCTAGTTGATGCTACCTATATGAAAGTTGAAGTGCCTTCCATGCGCTCGCCGCCTTACCGCGTGGTTCATGGCGTAGAAGTGGTGCCACCAAATGCCCTTGCAGATATCTCTAGTCCTTATGAAAATTATGTCGTAGTGGGCGCGGGCAAGACCGGTATGGATGCCGTCCTGTACTTATTGGGCCTTGGACTTAATCCAGATTTGATCACTTGGATTATGCCCAACGATGCTTGGCTTCTGGATCGTGGCAATATTCATCCAGATGGATTGTTGCAAGCTCTTGGCAAACAGCAAGAGGCAATGGCGAAGTCTGAAAGTCTCAAGGCGTTGCTGCTCAACCTCGAAGCCGATGGCATGCTGATGCGCATTGATGAAACCGTGTGGGCGGAGAAATACCGCTGCGCCACGGTTAACCGCGAAGAACTAGAACAATTGCGTAGAGTTAAAAACGTAGTTCGCTCAGGGCGCGTGGTCAGTATTGAAGAAGGCCAAGTGATCTTGGCAAGCGGCAGTCTTAATGTGGCTAAGCAGACGTTGTTTGTTGACTGTAGTGCTAACGGATTGTCTAACAGACCGATAGTACCGGTTTTTACGGCGCAAAAAATAACCCTACAGTCTGTATCTATGTGTCAGCAAGTTTATAGCGCGTCGCTTATCGCCCATGTTGCAACCGCTTTTACTGATGTGGAAATGCAAAACAAGCTTTGCCGCGTTGTGCCGCACCCAGAAACCATAGATGACTATTTGTACGCAGTACGGATTGGTGCAATGAATAACGCCAGTTGGGGCAAGCACTTTCCAAAGTGGGTACGTAATGCGCGACTGTCTTTTCGCTCGCATATTCCAACCTGGCGTCTGTTCCTGAAAATGCCGTTAATGGCCAAATTGGCGCCTTTGGTGAACAAAAATTTACAAACTATTTCTCAGCAGCGAGAGCTGGAAAAAACGAGCGAAACGATCGTGGCAAAGTAGATAAAAACCGATTGAAGAAGCCTGAGCTAAAGGTTCAGCCCAGAATGCTCAGTGCGTATCAGTTTTCTGGGGTCGCCAAAGACTCTTTGGGTAATTTGCGAATTTGCACTATGAATATGAGTAGCGCTATTAGAGTTATTGCTGCGGCAATAAGAAAGGCGCTGCCAGGCAGATAGACGGGTGCTTGGTCGGACGTGAAATAAGTAAATGTTTGAGTCATAACCAGTGGGCCGGCGATGGTCGCCAAGCTAGCGATGCTGGCCAAAATTCCTTGCAGCTCGCCTTGGGCATTTTGTTCTACTTGATTAGACAAAATGCTGGTTATTGCAGGCCCAGCAAGACCAGCAAGGGCCGAGACAAACATCCAAAAATAGATTTCTGCGCCGGTGTCTGAAACAGCAATTCCGGTATAAGCAATAAATGCAGAAAACACACCCACGTAAACACAGTTCACTGCGCCCCACTTTGGAATCACTATTCGAATGAGGCCGCCCTGCACGATTGCCGAGAGTACGCCAACAAAAGCCATAGAAAGCCCGACATCCCAAGGTGTCCAAGACAATTTCTCTATGGTGTAGAAATTCCAGTTGGACGGATAAACGTGGTGGCCTATGTAGTATAGAAAAACCGCGCAAAGTAGGCCAATGAGCAATGGGTAGCGTTTGATCTGCTTTATTGCCCCCCAAGGATTGGCTCTGCGCCACTCAAAGGGCCTTCTATTTTCTGCGCCGAGGGTTTCTTTAAGAAAGAAGAATCCGTAAGTACAGTTCACAAACGCAAGCCCGGCTGCACAAAAGAACGGTGCTCTTATATCCCAGGCGCCGATTATGCCGCCCAGCGCAGGTCCAAATATAAAACCTAAACCAAATGCTAAACCCATTAGGCCAAAGTTTTGTGCACGCTCCTCCGGGGGGCTAACGTCTGCGATAAGTGCGTTGGCTGTTGCATAGGTGGCGCTGGTGATGCCGGTTAAAAGCCGCCCCAAAAACAATACCCACAAGGCGGTGGCAAACCCTGATAGTAGATAGCTGATGCCATAGAAAAACAGCGAAACCACCAATATAGGTCTGCGCCCCAAACTGTCGCTTAGTCCACCCAAGAGCGGTGAAAAAAGAAAATTAGTGATGGCATAGCTCACTACCAAATAACCACTCAGGGCGGATGCCTCAGATAGATTCACACCGGCCACATCTACAAGATACTGGGGAATAACCGGAACAATGATGCCGAAGCCTACAGTGTCTAAGAACACTGTAATGGTGACAAAAATGAGCGCGTGTTTTTTGTTCATTGCTTTTTTCTTTCTTTATTTGGTTTTATCTAAAGCAGACTAATTTCACTAAAAACGTAATCGTTAAAAGAACAGGAAAATCTGGTAGATCCTCTAATTCTAACAAAGGTAGAGGCTACTAACTGCGTGGAAAACCGTTAATCGACAACCCGTTCATGATCCTCGACAGAGGGTGGTGCCATAAGTCGTTTTTGTTGCTCAGTTGCGTTGGGGTAGTCGGCTAAATCATAGGGGGTCTTGGCCCAACTAGAGTGTGGTGGGCTATATTTAAACAGTAACGCGCGTCGCTCGTTTTTGCCTTTCCAGGCAGCTGTGCCATGCATTAAGGCTTCAGTGAATAGCACAACATCACCGGCTTTGAGTGCCGGTTGCCTAACGTACTCTGGTTGGCGCTCATGGGAGCGAACATCCTCAGGTAGGTTCTTAATGAAATTGGTTTTGTGGCTTCCGGGGACACAGACAAAGCCACCGTCTCCTGAGTTTGCATCGCCCAAGGCCCAAGTCGCAACCATCAAGCCGTTGCGCATAATGCCGTCGGTATAGTGGTACCAATGATCGGTTTCGAATAAGAAAGGACCACCGTGCAGCAATTGTCCCGGCGCCGAAGGCTGCATAAAAATGGAGTAGTCATGATCTGCACGTAGGCGTGGACCAATCAGCTCAATCAAATAGGGCAGTACTTTAGGGTGGTCTAGCAGATTAAGAAAAGGCTGACCCCATTTACTGATATTGGCGGTTCGTCGGAAGGTGCCGTCAGCCTCTTGTCTTGGCCAGTGTTCATCGCATTGTGCCGACAAAGCCGCGCACTCTTCGACACTTAAGACACCGGGGATAACCAGATAACCCTCTAGGTCGAAACGGAATTTTTCTTCATCAGTCAGCATGTATTTGCCTTAGCCGGAGTTGGTCTTGAAAAGCATATAAGTAGCAAATAAGTATATGGTTTACGGCGCCTATTAGCGCCGCTATTTTGCAGGGTGGCTACCGAGTAATTTTTTCTAAGCGCACTAGTTCAGCAAATAATGGTCGAGCAAGTCGCCGCTTTGTTCTTGGGCTTCGAGGCGCGCAATTGTTTGTAGGTGCACCTCATCCGGGCCATCGTATATACGGAATGCTCTGGCTTTGCCAAAGGCCCGGGCCGCAGGCGTGTCATTAGTCACGCCTCTCGCCCCATATAATTGTATCGCTCTGTCAGCAATGCTTTGATAAACCCGGGCCACAGCCACCTTAATCATCGAAATTTGTTTGCGGGCAACTTTATTGCCAACGGTATCTAAAAGGTACGCTGCTCGTTGTACTAACAGGCGACATTGGTCCAGTTCTATACGCGAAAGGCTAATGGCCTCTTGAGTAGACGAGTATTCGTCAATGCGCTTGCCAAAGGTGCTGCGTTCTTGGGAGCGCTTAATCATCAGGCTGATTAAAACCTCACACTCACCAATGGCGCGCATGCAATGATGTAGTCGCGCCGGGCCTAAGCGGGCCTGGCCAATAGCAAAACCAGCCCCTTGTTCACCCAACAGATTGCTGGCTGGAATGCGTACATTGTTAAACTCCATCTCCGGATGAGTGTTTGTATCAGAGAGGTGTTCGAAAACCGGAAGATTGCGCAACAACTTAATACCCGGGGTATCCCGAGGAATGAGCACAAGGGACTGTCGCTTAGATTTTGCTGCCTCGGGATCTGTTACGCCAACTAAAATAATCAGCTTACAGTTTGCGTGCGAGGCATTAGATGAAAACCACTTGCTGCCATTGATGACAAATTCATCGCCATCTCGGGTGATAGACGTTTCTAGGTTCACAGGATCCGATGAGGCCACATGTGGCTCGGTCATGGCAAAGGCCGAACCAATGTCGCCGTCTAGTAGAGGTTTAAGCCACTGCTCTTTCTGCTCAGTTGTTGCAAAGAGTTGCAGTAACTCCATATTGGGTACGTCTGGTGCGTGGCAATTAAATACGTTAGACGCCCACTCCAGCCGACCAAGAATTTCTGCCACACCGGTGAATTCTAAGTTTGATAGGCGTAGGCCAGGTTGACCCTCGGTGAGTCTTGGCAATGCCATATTCCATAAGCCAAGTTCTTTGGCTTCTAACTTAAGGGTTTGTTCAATTTCTGGGACACTTTGGCCTTGCTGAGCTTGCTGCAACCAGAGTTTGTTATTGGGCAAAATCCTTGTGTTAAAAAATGCCTCAACCTCGTCTTTTATCTCTAGTGCTTTTGCGGGTAACTCAAACATAGGTCTCTCCTTTCGCTGAGGTCTGAGATTAAACCATCGTGCTTTTTCAGTGCAGAATATTTGTTAATCCTTTTTTCGGTACCAGTTCATTTCTTTAGACAAAATTTGCTTGTACCGAAGCTAGTTTCATTTAACTGGGTCATGTTTAATGTCGTTCATTGTTATCTCTAAAGGCGGAATTGCGCGCGTGTGCATTAAGAAAATTACTGACTCAACTATTTATACAACTGGTTACTCAATTGTTGTTGCTTCCGTATTCTTCCTTGGCGTGCTTACTTCCATGGCCCATGGGCAAGTAGATCCAATTCAACCGCCAAATATTGTTTTGATTCTGGCCGATGACCTTGGCTTTTCGGATCTTGGTAGCTATGGCAGTGAGATTGATACGCCGAATCTTGATGGTATTGCCGCCCAAGGTATGCGTTTTGCCAATTTTCATACGGCAGCCTCGTGCGCGCCCACTAGAGCGATGTTGCTTACCGGGGTAGATAGTCACATCGCAGGCGTAGCCAACATTATTGAGGCCATCCCCGACTACCAAGCCACCAGCCCAGCGTACCAAGGTGCTTTAGACAAAAATGTTGTGACCATCAGCGAACGCCTGCGTGATCAGGGCTACCGAACTTACATGTCGGGTAAATGGCACTTAGGTCAAAATTCCGAGCAACTGCCCAGCCAGCGCGGTTTTGATCGCGCATTCTCGCTAGGCGATACCGGTGCAGACAATTGGCGGCAACGCACCTATTTACCGATATACGAAAATGCTAATTGGTATGAAGACGGACAACCCACTCAATTACCCGAAGACTTTTATTCGTCTAAAACCCTCGTTGATAAAGCCATCGAGTACATTGATAGCGCGACAGACGAAGACGCGACCAAACCCTTCTTCACCTACCTTGCGTTTCAAGCGGTACACATTCCGGTACAAGCACCTGCTGAATTCCGTGACAAATATCTGCAAACCTATGCTGATGGATGGTCTGCGTTGCGCGAGCAAAGGACTCAAGGATTGTTGGATAAGGGCATTTTACAAACCAGTGTTCCCAGCTATGTGGCGCCCACAACTGTACCTTGGGACAGCTTAGACGCCCAGGCTCAAGCATTTGAGAGCAAAGGTATGGCGGTCTACGCAGGCATGGTAGATGCGATGGACCATCATATTGGTCGCCTAGTTGCGCACATAGAAAGTCAGGGCAAACTAGACAATACGGTATTCATTTTTCTTTCTGACAATGGCGCCGAAGGCTCATTGGCGACCCGACAGCAAGGTGATAGCCCTGCTGCGCCGGCGTTTATAATGAATGCGTGGATGCGCGCCAGCGGCTTTAACACCGATATAGAAACCTTGGGCGAAATAGACAGCTACCATGATATTGGCCCAAGCTGGGCCAGCGCAGCCGTTGGACCGCTGGCTTGGTACAAGTTTTTTGCCAGCGAAGGCGGTATGCGCGTGCCGTTGGTCATCGGCGGAAAAGTAAACGGCCAGCCTGTTATCGCTAATATTGGCGCGGTTTCTCAATCGTTGACTTGGATCACAGATATAGCACCTACCATTCTGCAGTTAGCCGGTGCAGTTGATCGCCCCGTAGATATGGTTGGCAAAAGCCTAATCCCAATATTGCAAGATGAGCAAACCAGCGTGCGTTTGGTAGATGAAATTATTGGCTATGAATTGGGTGGCAATAAGGCGCTCTTTAAAGGCGACTATAAGCTTGTGTACAACCGCTTTCGCGGCCAAGAGTCTGAATGGCAGTTGTTTAACATCAGCGTTGATCCCGGTGAAACTCAGAATTTAGCAAGCGCAAAGCCTCAGTTGTTTGTCGAGCTAAAAGCCGCGTATGCCGTATGGGCAGAGCAAAATGGCGTTGTGGAAGTGCGGCCTGATTACGACCAAGGGCGAGTAATGTTGGGTAAAGTTTTCGCTAACAGACCAATACTTTTAGTGATTCTTGTTGGCGGTCTATTAGGTACCTTAGCGCTAGTGATTTTAGTTCCTTGGATGCTGTTTCGTCGTTTTCGCAAGGTTGCCGCGTAAGAACCCATAGGCCATTCTTCGGTTATCTAAGTCTCTAAAGCAGTTTATTGCTGCTAGTTGCTGCGCTCATCTGTACAAATGGCGCGTTTGTTCTATCTATCTAGTGAGGCCTTACTGTTTGGGTAAATAATCAAAACTATTAGTCAAAACTTTGTTCGGAGATTTTTCAGGGCAAATTTTGATGTCCAATCGGGGGCAGATTATGCAGGATTCCAAGTCAGCAACTAAGCTCAGGGAGTTAGAAACTCAGCTTATAGCGCTTAACAACGAAATTGAAAAAGTCAGGGCCGAGCAGATTCCAGTAGAGGTAGAGAACTATAAGTTTCAAACCCTCAGCGGTGAGGTCGCCCTGATGGATCTGTTTGGCCAACGTGAGCAGTTGATGCTAATTCACAATATGGGCAGCGGGTGTCCTTTTTGCACGCTCTGGGCTGACGGCATCAATGGACATTTGCCCCATATGGAATCAGTGCTTTCGGTGGTTTTGGTTTCACATGAAAGCCCCGAGTACCAGCGCAAGTTCGCCATAGACCGAGGTTGGCGCTTCAACTTAGCCAGTCATGGTGGTGGCAAATATATAAAGGATCAGTGCGTATTTGGTCAGGCAGACAATTATCCCGGTGCGGTGGTCTACCGCAAAGAAGGCGATAAAATTATGCGTCTCAACCGAGCAGCTTTTGGTGGGGGTGATCAGTTCAACGCGTTTTATGGGTTGATGAGTTTGGCCGACTTCGACAGCGATGCATGGCAACCGCAGTATCACTACGACCAAAAGTGATACTGAGCCATTTTGCATAGACAGGTGCTGACATTTACTGCGGTGCCGCCAGGCAAACTGATCTCCGATTTGGCGGCTTTTTTCCTGTCGGGTACCGGTTGGTTATTAGAAGCCTCTTAATCATCTATGAGGGCAACACAACGAGTCCAACCCGCTGAGGCTTTAGCAATTTTTACTGGGAAGCATGCCACGGTAAAGCCGTTAGCGGGCAATGCTTCTAGGTTGTGCAACTTCTCCATTTGCCAGTAGGGTATTTCTCGGCCTGCTTTATGACCTTCCCATATCATGCTTGGATCTGGATTTTCTGCCCATTTTTTTGCGGTGTGATTAAACGGCGCATCCCAGGACCAGCCATCGGTACCCACTACGCGCACGCCACGCTCGGTCAAGTACATCGTAGCCTCGCGGCCCATGCCGCAGCCAGCATCTACATAACCAGGTTGGGCATAAACTGAACCTGCACGAGTGTTCACTAAAACAATGTCTAGCGGCTCGAGTTTGTGTTCAATACGTTCAAGTTCCGCTGCAATTTCTGCAGCACTGACAAGGTGTCCATCAGGTAAATGACGAAAATCCAGTTTCACGCCAGGACGAAAACAATAATCCAAAGGTGTCTCGTCAATGGAAGGGGCCGGGTCTGCACCATTGTTAGTAGTGGAGTGAAAGTGCCACGGCGCGTCCATATGGGTGCCGTTGTGGGTAGACAAAGTAATAGTTTCAACTGCCCAGCCTTCGCCATCTGGGAGGTCTTCTGGCTTTAGCCCAGGGAAAAAATGCGCCAGCCCGCCTGCGGTTTCCGCATGTGTGCGGTAGGTGACTTTGGGGCTGCCACCGGGGTGGTCGCTGTGTTCGTTATTGTCTATAGAAACTGAAAGATCTACAAAACGCGGCATATTGCCCTCCACTCAAAATGCTTAATGAGTGTTCATCCTAGCATCGCTTTGGTGCTTTTCTCAAAGCGCCTGCATGGGGTTGGCTTGCAACATACTGCCGGCAAGATAATTTTCCTAATACAGCCCGGGGAGCAAAAACTCTTCCACAAGTAAGCCGCTTTCTGGGACGTTGGATTGACGCCACAGGCAGCTTCTTCCCGGTAGCCCATTAGCAAGAATCAACGATTGTAACTCCCCTTGCCGTTGCCACCGATCATCTGAGAAGAGTAGTTCAGCTAGGGGACGTTCTAGCAGCCCCTTCAATGCAGCCACGTCAGGGCTCGAATTGGCGGTCACGGTGCGCGCCATAAGCAGTGGTTTGTTGTCTATGCAGAGTAAAATATGCCGCGCGAATACGGGGCCAGACTGCTCAAGCCGATCTAACTCAACCGACGTAGGTTGCTCAGTGGTCTCGCTAAGCACAATGACAACTGGCATTTGGCTATGCTTTTCAGCAATGGCCTGGGTCATTGACGAGGTCAGAGATAACCAATACTCGGCGTTGCTAGAATTTGCCGATGTACTCCCACTAAAAGGCACCGCTGTGCGCATTTGGGCAATGTAATCTGTGTGGTCGTCTGACAGTGATGTGATCAATTACTTCTCAAGCAGATATTTATTAACGATGCTTCAAACAAGGCAATCACTCGCACTAATTTTGTCATCAAATAGAGCGCCAATCACGCCTACACCCAGCACTTTAGCAGGTGTAAGCTATAGAAAACTTGGCTATTGGACCAATAATGAATCGATTTCCTCAGCGTCATGATTCCGGCGAAAGCGGTAAAACAGCGCTGGCTGAAACTCAGGTGTATCTTAAAGATACCGATGCCCCGTTACCACAAAGTGTCAACTTCGGAACGCGCTATGCCTATTTCAAAACTATAGCCAAAGGCGGCAAATCTCTCATTAAGTCGTGTAAAGATTTGCACCTCTCCCGCGTAGTTTGCTACAAAACCTTGCGTCCAGAGCTGGCCGATGACCCGGTGGAGCAGCAGCGTCTGTTGCGTGAGGCGAGAGTATCAGCATTGTTGCAGCACCCCAACACGGTGCCCACCTATGAACTAGGGCGCGACACCAAAGGCCACTACTATTTCACTATGAAGTTGGTTCATGGCTATACCCTGCGCGAGGTTCTAGATTATCGCGAACGTTATGAGTTGGCGCAGATGGTAGAGGTACTTATGCAGGTGGCCTATGCCCTGCAATATGCCCACACCATGGGCGTGATTCATCGCGATGTAAAACCAGACAATATTCTTGTGGGACCCTATGGCGAAGTGCTGTTACTGGATTGGGGGCTGGCCAAGGTTTGGCACCCAGACGGCAGCGATAGTGAATCGGCCTACACTGAATTTGATCTCAGTGATGACGACTCCACTATGACCGGCCGCGGAAAATTGCAGGGCAGTATCTGTTATATGTCGCCAGAACAGATTAACCGGGCCAAGGATATTGATGGTCGAACTGATGTTTATAGCCTTGGCGCAGTGTTGTATGAAATTCTCACTGGACAAAACTCGTCCGTAGGTGAGTCTATGGATGACTTAGTGCGCAGTACTTTGGAAGTAAAGCCCATTCCGCCTAGCGAGGCCTCCCAACAACCGGTGCCTTCTCGATTAGAACAACTCTGTTTGTCCTGTTTGCAAAAAGATCCAGTGAACAGGCCTCAGACAGTGGGCGATTTTATTCGTGAGCTGAATGAAGAGTGGCGCGACGGTTAGTTTTTGCGAGATTTATTTCGCTAAATTCTGAATAGCCACTCTGCGAAAATCTATGGGGTGAGATTCGCTTTGGAGGGCAATGAAACCCTGTCTAAGCGTTAGCGGCGCGCCTTTACCGTCTTGGGTTCTGCGCATTTTGGCGCTGGCGGAGCCCTTACTTAACTGTAGATTGCTGTAACGGATTACCTCTTTGCCGTTGACCAAATGCACAACAGACTCTGCGCCGTTAACGATTATCTCAATACTTACCCATTGCTCGCCGTCTAGAGTATCGCCAAAAGACGCCTGGCAATGACCCTTCAGGCGCTTACCCAAATAGTCCACTTCAGTGCCGGGGCTACAAATATTCCCTGTTGGTCGTATTTTGCCATCACTCAGCCCACCCAAAAATTGAGCTTCAATAGAATCAGGAAAATTCTGCTTTAAAGACATAGTTGCTGGGTCTTGGCTGTGCAGCATTACGCCACTATTGCGCTTGGCCCAGCCAGCGCCGCCTTTGATTTGTTCACCCACAAAGCGATATTCAATCAGTAATTTGTAGTGAGAGTAAGGTTCGGCGAAAAACAGGTGACCAAACTGGTCTGAGAACTTTTTGTAGTTGGCATAATTCACGCGCAGCAAACCATCTTCTACAACAAAGGTTTTGAGTAGGTCTTGGCCTAATGGTTGGCCAACGATTTTTGCTGTCCATCCGTCTAGGTTTTTGCCGTTAAATAGTTCTACCCAGTCATCGTTATTGGTTGCTGCATTTTGCGCGTCTCTCGCCTGCACCAAACCGGGCAAGATGAGAGATATGCAGAGAGTGATTAAGAGTGCAAAAATTGCTGCTAGCTTGCTCATACCAATGTCCTGTTTGTGAATCGCTATAGGCCTATCGTTGTTCTAGCTCAGCCTTTTTAACTCGGAGTAACTCAGAACTAACCTAGAGCAAACTCTGATCTAAGTTGGGTAGATCTAAGTTGGTCTGATTTAAGTTAAATAGTTCCAGCTGCGCGCAATGTCTTTATAGCGCTTTCCGAGTAACCAAGGTCTTGGAGTATTTCCTCGCTGTGCTCGCCCAGATTGGGCGCCCTAGTCATAGCTGCTTGTTCTATGGCATCTACCTTGATTGGGTGATTAATAATGAGTGCAATCTCAACGCCATCAATGTGCGGTTTAACCGCCATGTCGTTTGCAACAATTTGTTTATCAAATAGGGTTTCTTCAACGGTGGCGACTCTATTCACCGGCACATCAAACGCCGCGAAAATTTCTAGCCAATGGTCCGAAGTCTGACTGCCTACAACGGTTTGAATCTCATCACCAAAAGCTTGCCTATTTGCCCACATTTCTTCTGGGTCGCCGAACCTTGGGTCTGCCAATAAGTGAATGGCATCAAGCCCTG
>CAJJAQ010000071.1 GCA_905182095.1 uncultured Pseudomonadales bacterium
GGCGGTATTTTCCAATTAACTTAAATTAGGCCAAAATATCTGCAACAAAAAGTATTTATAGTACTTAACAATCCATGCCCAAGAAGCTTGTGAAAGGTGCTGAAACACCACCGACTCTAAGAAAAAAACCACCAATCGTCACAATTTGAAAACTTGTCTTTTACCCAAAGGGCTTCCCGTGATCTAATCGATCAACTCGCTATATTTTAGCTCGGATCCTCAGGTTAAGAACGGTTTAGCGCATAGCCACTTGCCCAATGAGGCAATATTTAGGAGCAACTACCCTGAGCCAAGAAACAGAAGTCCTCATTACAATCAGGCAAATCATTCGAGCTACCGATCTATATTCTCGCCAGTTGAGCAAGACAGCAGGACTCACTGCACCACAATTATTGCTCTTACAAGCCATCCAAGAATTAGGCGCTGTCGCAATTTCCAAGTTGTCCACCAAGGTCAGCCTCAGCCAAGCCACGGTGACTAATATTTTGGACCGACTTGAAAGCCGCGGTTTGGTTGCGCGGCACCGCAGCCATTCAGATAAGCGCGTTGTGCACGCAACGCTGACCGAAGAAGGAGAGGCAAAGATTGCTACTGCGCCGACGCCACTACAGGACGTTTTCAGCACAGCATTTGAAAAACTGGAAGAGTGGGAAAAATCCATGATCGTTGCATCGCTACAGAGAGTAGCTGGCATGATGAACGCTGAAAATATAGATGCATCACCCATGCTCCACGTGGGTATTGCCGACGAAGCGCCCAGAGAGCTGGAATAACGCCTCTGGCCCATCTGGCAAGCGTATCAGCACAACCTTGGTTGCACCCGGCAACCTATTCAACACCGGCTATAAACTAACCAGCAGCAAAACAACGGCCAAAACGCCCCCAGCGCTGACCAATCAGCAGGCATTAGTTCTGGAGCAGAGTACTTACCGCCTTACAAAACTCCGATGTACTAGAATTTCCGCCTTGGTCTTTGGTTAATGCTAGACCCTGCACATAAACCTCTTGCACCGCCGTTTCGAGGTCTTTTGCGGCGTCAACAAAACCCAAATATTGCAACAGCATCACCGCTGATAGCAATGTGGCGGTTGGGTTAATAATGTTTTGTCCGGCAATATCCGGCGCTGTGCCGTGGGCAGACTCGAAGTATGCATAATCTGCCCCGTAACACCCGGAAGGTGCCAACCCAAGGCCGCCAATTAAACCTGCCGCTCCGTCAGACATAATGTCCCCATACAAATTCGGCATAACCACAACGTCTAACGCATGAGGGTTAGAGATCATCCGGCAGAGAAAATCGTCGACAATAAAATGCTCAAATTCAATATCTGGATATTCTTTCGCAATACTCTGCCCAATTTCGAGAAATAAACCGTCGGATACGCTGAGCATATTGTATTTGCAGGTAACAGTGACTCTACGCTTGCCATTGCGCTGCCGAGCCAACTCAAAAGCATGACGAATCACCCGTTCGGAACCCGCTTCGGTAATCGCTTTTAACGCATATTTACCCGGCCCCAAATCAGAAATATTGGCACGAGCATGAGGAGAGAATAAGTTCAGCCCGGCCAAGTCTTCAATATCCCCCTCAAGACCTAAATACAGATCCTCAAGATTTTCTCGAACAATGGCAAAATCGATACCTTCAGGACTGGCTAAAGGCGAGTTAAATCCCGGCAGCCATTTACACGGACGCACGTTTGCAAAGGTCTGCTTACCCCAACGCAAATAAAACAGAGCGGCGGTACTGTCGCCACTGGTAGAACCAAAAAAAGTCGCGTCCGCACTATCAATTGCCGCCTTAGCAGCACTTGGAAAAAGCACCCCACTGGCCGCCTTTGCCGCCGCACCGATTAGCGGATAACTGAATTGAATATCCAAATCCATAGATCTTAGAATATCTACTGTTGGCACCATTACTTCTGGTGACGCATCGTCTCCATTAAAAACTGTGACATGTTTTGTTGCCATCGCCGCTCTCTCCCTGAATACGCCCTAGTCTCATTTCACTCTAGCGCAAATGTTCATCTCCTACATCCCGCCATATCTTTGGTTTGGAGCGAACGCGAGATCTGTTATAACTCTTATGGCTTTTAGAACAGGGGCGAGAGGAGGTTTTATGACTTATACACAGATCAAAGTAGATGCCAGCATCGGCGCCGTTGGCGCCGAAGTAACAGGAATAGATTTATCTCAACAACTTTCCGCACAGGCCATCGATGAAATACATAGCGCTTGGTTAGCACATCATATTTTATTCTTCCGCGAGCAAAATCTATCGCCAGAAGCCCAAGCAAGCTTTGCTGCGAACTTTGGCGAACTCGACAAATACCCGTTTATGCAGGCGGTGAAAGCAAGCCCCCATGTCATTCCTATTATTAAAGAAGCCGATGCCCAAATGAATTTTGGCGGCGACTGGCATACGGACACTTCCTACCAACTGACCCCGCCCAAGGCCACACTGCTTTATGCGGTAGAGGTGCCAGAAGTTGGCGGCGATACATTGTTTGCGGATGCAACCGCAGCCTATGCCAATCTGAGTCCAGCCCTACGCGAAATGTTAGAAGAGCAAACTGGAGTATACTCACCGAAACTGGTACACGGCGCAAAAGGCGACTACAAAGGCTCAGAAGCGGAGAAAAACTTAGGCGCAGCTTATGGTGGTAATGCCGATTTCGCAGAGTCTGAAGTAGAACACCCGTTGATTCGCACTCACGCAGAAACCGGCAATAAAAGCATTTACTGCAGCATTCCGCATACAGTAAATATTAAGGGTTGGACTAGGCAAGAAAGCCTAGCCATTTTTAAGTTTCTCACCCAACACTTTACCCAAGAGCAGTACGTCACCCGATTCCACTGGACCCAAGGCACGTTAGCTATGTGGGATAACCGCTGTGTTTTTCACAATGCGCTGAACGACTACCAGGGCCATAGACGTCACATGCACAGAGTCATTGTTAAAGGCGAACGCCCGGCCTAACAATTGTGACTAAGGCAAATACCCTGCAGTTCATGAGGAAAAGAGAAGCCTAAAAAAGAGGCCGCAGACGAAAGAAAGAACGAATAAAAAAGAGAAAGAGATAGAGATAGAGAAAAGAAGAAAATATGCTGCCTGTTATAGAAAAAAAGAAAAAAAGTCATTAAGCAATGCGTCTGCGACTCCCCTCCAACGCCCTTAGATTAAAGCTTTTGAGTGAGAATCAGCTCTGGAAACAAGCGCCACTGGTAAGTACTTCAAAATAATCTTTGGACCCCTCCAAACAATTTCGAAATACCACCAGTGGCTTGGCTTTAGCCCGCTGTCGCTACCAAAGCCGGCAATTAATTGCCGCTTACAATACTAATCGGAGGTGCCTGTAAAAACTTTAGGTTGTTTAGTCAATTTTCTAAAAGTTTCTTATCCAACACACCTGGAACTTTGCACAGTTAGTTATGCACAGTTAGGTCTGCATGCTTAGCTGCGCGAGCTAAAGAGTAGACATTTTCAACCCTATAAAAGCCGCTGCTAGGCAATAATGGACAACAGCAAAAGAAAAATTTAATGAGGATCTAGAATGACGATAAATAAAAAGAGTTTCCGCAACGGTCCCTACGCGGCCCTCATGGCACAAGCGGTCCAGGTAGGCAACATACTCTACCTATCCGGTCAGGTTGGCATGGACGATAATGGCAAAGCACCCGCAGACATCACTGAACAAACCGCGCTGGCCTACAGCAACATCAAGAGCGTACTGGCTGAGTTCGGCGCGAACATGAGCAATATCGTTGACGAAACCTATTTCGTTACAGATGTGCAAGAAGTCATGAAAAATGTCGGCAGCGTATTCGCCGTCCGAGAATCTGCATACGGACAACCGCCAGAAGTTTGCCAAACACTGATTGGCGTTTCTGCGTTAGTGGACCCTGCATTGAAAATAGAAATTAAATGCGTCGCCCATCTATAAGCGTTGTCTGTAAGCGCCGTCTATAGGCGTTGTCTATAGGCGATATCTATAGGCGATATCTATAGACACTGCCTATTTGCGCTAACGATCGGCAGAGGTTGAA
>CAJJAQ010000072.1 GCA_905182095.1 uncultured Pseudomonadales bacterium
GCTTAAGCGAATCAATACACTTATTAAAGAAATGGGACGAAATCCGTTTAACGCTACTGGCAAGCCTGAACCGCGCAAGCACGCCCTATCTGGATACTGGTCTCGACGCCTAAATGAGCAACGCCGAATAGTTTATAAGATTCAGCTGAGCGCCCTTCTCATAGCCCAATTACGCTACCACTACTGAGCGAAGCGCATACCGCCTAAAGCTCCTAACAACTTGAATCAGATGTCCAGTAAGCTATTCAGCAGAAAACTATTCAGCAGAAAACTATTCAGCAGAGAACTATTCAGCAGAAAACTTGGCCCTGCATCTGTGGTATTTATAGATAATTCCAACTGCACGTGTTTTGAACACAAGCAAAACCTTTTGTTTGGGGACAGTCACATATTGAAATGCCAAATGAACCACCACACGCATTATCAGCAGCAACAGATTTCGCTTTAAAGTAGTTTGTAACATCAGCATCAATTCTTGCGACAGCATTTCTAGTGCAGCCACAGCTACTGCCTTTAAGTACCTGACCGCAATCACTGTCGGTTTGACAAGCTTGGATAGCACCCAGCTCTTTAGATACTTTTAAATCGAGTGCATCACAGCTTTGTACCTCGCCATCTAGCTCCCCATTTAGCTCCTCACCTAGCTCCTCACCTAATAGTTCCCCTGCTAATTCTACAGCCAGCTTGCCTGGCGCCTTCTCTGTCCCCTTCTCTGTCCCCTTCTCCGGCTCCTTCTCCGGCCCCTTCTCCGGCACATTGCCCGGTACCTTACCGGTTACTTCACCCGCCTGTGGCATAGTAACAACGGCTCCTTGCCTAGGTTCAAGGCTGTTAAATGAGGTAAAGCCGAGGACCAATGACACAATGACTGTGACAGACAATAGACTTAGAGCTAAAAATTTCAATCCGATCTCCATAAAGAGTAACGCCGCGCTTTAGGGCAATTATGCTGTGCTGGAAAAAATCTCTCCGGCCACAGCCGCTCGTAATGCTACACCTACAACCGGCGAAAAAGCAGCAATTGTTAGGGTGGCGCTCTCAACCCAAGTAATTTGTTAGTTAGCGTATTTTTTTCTGCCAGAATACCAGAGGCCCAAATAAGCTGAACCACACACCGCGCCGCCGAATATCAAAATATTAGAAAGCGCAGATTCAAACTCATAGTTTGCATGACCCATAAAAGCAAAGTGGACTACACCGTGTAAGGTTAAGAACAGAGAAAAACCAAGCCGAGATTTTTCCCTTACTGAGACCTTATCGCTTGCAATCAACGCGATTATTACAGCGAATATAGGTATATGCAGTAGTACAAAAATCCGCTGGCCAAGTTCATCAGAGAGCAGATTAAGCAAAGGCAACACCAACCATTCACTGTTCGTCATTGCGTCTAATTCATGGGTAAATAAGAAAGCTAGGCCCAAGTAAAAGATCAGATTTTTCATTCTATCCTCTGGGCATTCAAATTGGGCATTCAAATTGGGCATTCAAATTGGGCAAAGCTACCTTCGTACTCGCATTTTGGTCTAACCGCGTAAACTAAATCTTAAGCTTTTAGGTTCTTTTTGCTGGCTATAACTCGCAACTTGTTTCTATAAACGGTTATAGAATGATCTGCTGGTATTTTACTACCCGGCATGGGATTTTTCAGAAAGGCTTTGACTCTGAAAAGAAAACTTACGCTATAAAGTAATTGCACATTTTTGTAATCTCCCGCCCTACATATGCTCAGGTATTTCATGTCTCCGCAATGGTAGTAATTGCCAAATTTAGAACGTAAGAATGTCTTTATCACAGATCCAATATATGGAATAAGACCTAAAACCGACGAACTAAGCCCTACAACCACACCACTGGGTGGCATCACAGTTACTGGGTCTACGGCATTTACTACCCTATAAATTGGCGTTTTGATCCCGGTTGCCCAATCAACATTCCCCACCATAGGTGAACCGAACGTGTAACAAGAGGCGATGCCACCTTTGTGGGTCAATTTCTTGGCGGCAATAGTTGCTAACGCCCCACCTAAACTGTGCCCCGTAATAAAAAGGGGTTTTTCTTTAAATTCATCCTGATTTAAAAACTGTTGGATTTCCACATCCACTTGGCTAAACGCTTCATCAAACCCTGTGTGGATTTTGCCGCCAGTTTCGCAAGTTTTAATAACTGCCTTAAGATCGGACTTAATGTCCCTTATGCTTGTGACTTCTGTACCTCTAAAACCAAGAAAGATATGGGTATCATGCTCTAGTAATATGGCTTGAGTGCCGTTTTTATCGAACGTTCTAATGAGTTTAAGGTCTAAAAATTTGGCATTTTCTTCTAACTTTTTCTTTTCTTCACCAGCATCATAGCCGACCATCTCAATAAGAGCACTTAGCGACTTCACATCCTCGACAGCCACTAACCTTGAAATTTGTTTTATGAAACCTTCTTTCGATATATCTTTGAATATCGGATTAAAGCGCAGGTACGCCAACTCAGAGATAAACGCCATAAGCCAAGAAGTTCTATCACTATAGGCTTTTCTATAACTGGGCAATTCTTTCGCTAGCAAGCTTTTGACCTGTTCTACTTCCGCTGTTGATTTCACTAATAGATTAGACATTTTTCCCTCAAGAAAATTAAAATGCTTTTAAGAAACCCCAGACATTCACTGAAACAAAAGCCCAAAACGCTGCGCCACTTCCCTCACTCAAGGGCTTTAGTCATTCTCGGACCTCCTTCAATAAGTCGTCAAAAACCCGACAATCGCCTTCTCCAGATTTTAAAAAAAGCATATTGGTTGCTTTTGAAGCCCAATCGCTGAAAACTATTTCACCTGCCAAAATTGCCGCAGCCACTAACCTATGACACCGTTACCATTTTAGGAAATTAGGAGGAACCTTCCTTTGATAGCACAAAAACAATTTCTAACCGTTACTCATACCTCTAATAAAATTAGATCTCGCACCACCTCTTTTGCGATGTCAACAAAAATGGAGACAGACGGCGCAAACAAACCCACAAGCGGATAGTTGGGCTCGTTACGCCTTCTCAAATAAACTAACAAATTACTCATTTCCCTTACGACAAACTCTGCGCGTCGATGAAAATGTCACTACGGCGTATTTTTACCTCAGACCATATTGATATTCTTTTGGGTCTCCTTCTGTTCACGGCAATAGAGTACGCGCGGCCTCGACGCAAAAAGGTTGTCCAACTATTCGAAAAGAAGCAGCCATGGGCTTCGTTGGAGATAAAATAGAGGACCTGAAACATTTTTTGGCGGAAGGATATCCACTCCCCGACTACAATCAGACCTTCGGAACACTGCGCCCGAACTCAACCCTCAAACCCAACCCCCAAACCCAACCCCCAAACCCATAGGCGCGCCCTTTCTCTACAGGTATAGTCTGGGTGAGAGAAAACACATTCGATGCCGCCTAAAAGCGCCGTTCAAGCTCATCCCTTCGCCTCTTCCAAGCTAAGTCCAATCTTTGCTTATAGGGGGTTTATTGCGGTTTACGCTTTACGCCTGCATCGAAGACCGAGGAGATTTAACCAATGCCAGTACTTCCCAGCTCCGTTAACACCGGTAGCGCTGAATTTAAAGCCAATAATGACGCCATGGGCGCCCTCGTTGCAGACCTTGCAATAAAGGTGGCCGAAACTAAAAAAGGGGGCGGCGAAAAGTACCAACAACGCCATGTGGCTCGGGGCAAGTTGCTGCCAAGAGACCGTGTTAAGCACTTGCTGGACCCAGGCAGTCCATTTTTGGAGCTGTCGCAATTGGCCGCGCTGGATATTTACCCTGAAGAAGTGCCTTGCGCTGGCATCATCACGGGTATCGGCCGAGTTGAGGGTCAGGAATGTATTATTGTGGTGAATGACGCCACGGTTAAGGGTGGCAGCTACTACCCGCTGACGGTTAAAAAGCACCTGCGCGCTCAGGCCATCGCCGCGCAGAACAATTTGCCTTGTATCTACTTGGTAGATTCCGGCGGTGCCAACCTGCCTTTGCAGGACGATATTTTTCCTGACAGCAATCACTTTGGCCGGATCTTCTTTAACCAAGCCAATATGTCCGCTGAGAACATTCCGCAAATTGCTGCGGTTATGGGGTCTTGTACTGCCGGCGGTGCTTACGTGCCGGCCATGGCGGATGAAGCCATTATTGTTAAAAACCAAGGCACTATATTTCTTGCTGGGCCGCCGTTGGTGAAAGCGGCCACTGGCGAGATTGTCGGCGCTGAAGAACTGGGCGGTGCTGACTTGCACTCGCGCACCTCTGGCGTTACAGATCACTACGCGCAAAACGACGAACACGCGTTGCAGCTGGTGCGCCAATCCATTAAAAATTTGAACCGCAGCAAACCGGCCACCGTTAATTTACGCGAACCCGTTGCACCCGCCTACGACCCTAAAGAGATCTACGGCATTGTGCCCAGCGACGCGCGCCAGCCCTATGACGTGCGCGATGTTATAGCGCGCATTGTCGACAACTCTGAGTTCGACGAATTCAAAGCTTTGTTTGGCACCACTTTAGTCACTGGCTTTGCTCGTATCTACGGCTACCCTGTTGGCATTGTCGCCAACAACGGCATTCTGTTTGGCGAGTCCGCTGTGAAAGGCGCGCACTTTATTGAGCTGTGCGCTCAACGCAAAATCCCCCTAGTGTTTCTGCAAAATATTGCGGGCTTTATGGTTGGTCAACAATACGAAGCGGGCGGCATTGCCAAACACGGCGCCAAAATGGTCACGGCAGTTGCGTGCGCTCAGGTGCCTAAGTTTACGGTGGTTATTGGCGGTTCGTTTGGCGCTGGCAATTACGGTATGTGTGGGCGCGCTTACGACCCCCGCTTTCTATTTATGTGGCCCAATGCGCGCATCTCTGTGATGGGAGGCGAACAGGCGGCTAGCGTATTGGCTCAACTCAAACGAGATCAATTAGAGGGTCAAGGAGAAGAGTGGTCTGCGGAAGATGAAGCCACCTTTAAACAACCGGTGCTAGACACCTACGACCAGCAAGGTCACCCTTACTACGCCTCTGCGCGACTCTGGGACGACGGTATTATCGACCCTGCTGACACCCGCATGGTTCTTGGCCTTGGCATATCTGCCTCTCTCAACCGCCCAATAGATTCAACACGCTTCGGCGTGTTTAGGATGTAACCCAATGATCAGTAAAATACTTATCGCAAACCGTGGCGAAATTGCCTGTCGCATTATTCGCACCGTTAAAAAGCTCGGCTTATCTAGTGTTGCCGTCTATTCAAATGCAGACGCCAACGCCTTACACGTGAGCATGGCTGATGAAGCCGTACATATCGGCGAATCTACGGCCAACGCCTCTTACTTGGATTTCAACAAAGTCATTCAAGCGGCTCTGGCAACTGGTGCAGATGCCATTCACCCGGGCTATGGTTTCCTCAGCGAAAACGCTGGGTTTGCCAAAGCCTGTAGCGAAAACGGCCTGAACTTTATTGGACCACCAGTGGCCTCTATTGAAGCCATGGGTTCTAAATCTGCCGCCAAAGAGATTATGCAATCTGCTGGCGTGCCTCTTTTGTCTGGCTACCATGGCGACAACCAAGACCCAGATTTTCTTCAGCAAGAGGCTGCAAAGATTGGCTATCCAGTGCTGCTTAAAGCGGCCGCTGGCGGCGGCGGTAAAGGCATGCGCATTGTTGAAAGTGCGGACGTATTCCATGAGGCATTAGCCGCAGCCCAGCGCGAAGCCACTAATGCGTTTGGTGATCAGTTGATGCTGGTGGAAAAATACTTACTTAAGCCCAGACACATTGAAATACAGGTTTTTTGTGATCAGTTGGGTAACGGGGTTTATCTGAACGAGCGCGACTGCTCCATTCAGCGTCGTCACCAAAAAATTATTGAAGAAGCACCTGCACCGGGCATGAGTGAAGGCCTACGCGAGAAGATGGGCGTGGCGGCATTAGAGTGCGCCCAGGCCATTAATTACGTGGGTGCGGGTACAGTGGAGTTTTTATTGGACGCCAGCGGTGACTTTTACTTCATGGAGATGAACACTCGCCTGCAAGTAGAGCATCCGGTAACAGAAATGATTACCGGTTTTGATTTAGTGGAATGGCAGATTCTTGTGGCTAATGGGCTGCCCTTGCCTGTGCAACAAAATCAAGTACCGCTTATGGGGCATGCTTTTGAAGCGCGCATTTATGCGGAAGATCCTGCACAAGAATTTTTGCCACAAACCGGGCGTTTAAGTTTCTTAGCCACCCCGGCCGAATCTGAACATGTACGTATTGATACCGGCGTTGTTCAGGACGACGAAATCAGCATTTATTACGACCCAATGATTTCTAAGCTCATTGTTTGGGACAAGGACCGAGCCAGTGCCTTGCGACGGTTGACTAAAGCCCTCAGCGAATATCATGTGGCAGGGGTCACCACCAACATCAGCTTCTTACATACATTGAGCAAGTCAGCAGGCTTTAGCGATGCTGATTTAGACACCAGCTTTATTCAAACCCACAGCGATGTATTGTTCGCAGCCAATGATGAGCATATGCCAGTACTGCTGGCTGCTGCTGCCGTTGCGCAGTTAGCAGCCAACCAGCAAGCAACTCAAACTGCCACTAACGACCCCCACTCGCCTTGGGCCAAAAACAACGCGTGGCGCATGAACGAACCCAATCAACAAGCACTCAACCTAACGCTGGATTTGACAAAAGGCAGCACAGAGTTTCAGGTTGAAGTCGAGCATACGGGCGCCAATGCCTATCTACTGCACTCCGAGCTAGGCACGCAAAAGGTCCACGGCGCAGTGGTTGGCGATCAAATCAGCCTCAGCGTAGATGGCCGATCACACTCATTAACCATAGCCCGCTCTAGCAAAGGCGACAGCGCTTACAATAAAAATGGCTTTACGCTGTTTTTTGCTGGCACAAGTACCCAAGGACACCTTACGCCTCCTGACATTGGTGGCGCAGATAGCGCTGCAGACGGCGCCGGCTTACTGGCGCCTATGAACGGCAAGGTCGTGGCAAATTTAGTTGCGGCCAATGAGAGCGTCAGCGCCGGCACCGGTCTTGTGGTTATGGAAGCCATGAAAATGGAGCACACCATTAAGGCGCAAGTAGATGGCAAAGTGTTGCAGTTTCATTTCGCACCAGGAGATTTGGTGGAAGGCGGCGCCAGTCTTTTAGACTTTGAAGTCAGCGAGGGTTAAGCGAAGGTCAACTGCTTTCACTAACTGGTTCCTATTAGAGCGGCTGCTTATAACGCGGCGGCTCATAGCGCAGATATAAGGCGATTAATTGTAGAACTATTGCCTCTGGGAGCGGCTCCTAGGTCACTGCGCCCCACAGCCCTTCGGGCATGAGGCATTATTGGCTAGAGCAGACACTAAGCATTATACTTGCGGTTCTAAACGACCCTAGCCGTCTCTAATGTGCTAACAAGCAAGCGCATTTTCAAAGGAGAACTCAGATTCAAGCGCAAAGTTTAAACACAGACAATAGACGCTCGCGCAGCGAAGCCACCAAAAATGCGCTTATGCGCGCAGCGGAACAGTTGATCGCAGAACGGGGCATTGAAAATGTGTCTATTCGCGACATTGTCAGCGCAGCAAACCAGAAAAATGAATCTGTTCTGCAATATCACTTCAAAAATCTCACCGGGTTGATTGAGGCTATTCAACTAACCCGTTCAGCGCAAACCCAAGAAAAGCGTGCTGAACAGATAGAAGCATTATCTAGCAAGACCACCCAACCCAGCGTCAGAGAAATTTGCAGCCTTTTGGTGCAACCAGCTTTTCAGCTGGCCTGTGAAAATACGGACTATCGGTGCTATATCAAAGCCTTCGGCCACAAACTGATACTGACAGACGCATCCCCCGCGGAAATGGCGGCCTCCCACGGTGGTGGTGGCGTCAGCGGCAAACAAGCCAGCGGCATGCTTAAACTTGCCCTACCGCACCTCGACGCGGCTGCTTACCAACGCCGTATAGATGCAGCGGTTAGGCTTTGCTCAACCTCTATGTACCACCAAGCCAGGCAAAAAAACGCCTTCAGTGGCGACCAAGCCGAGCTTTTTTTGCACAGTCTGGTTGATGCATTAGTCGGTCTCTTCAGCGCCGCTGTTTCTCCGCAAACCCAAGCTCTGGCAGATAAGCTTAAGTAAGACTAGCTGACGCCAGCATGGCGATAGGAATTTCTCCGCTGAATAAAAATTCTGAAAATGACGGGGACAAGCTAGGAATCACTCCCTAGAAAGCAAAGCCCTTGAGAACGAGTCTCTCTTAAGCACAGCAACACATAGCAAAACAAAACAATACAATACAAAGAACAATACAAAGAACAATACTACTGCTTCTTGTGACCACCACTTGCCCCGTTCAGCAAAACAGCCCCGGCGTGGCCTATAAGCCGGGTATGCTTAACCTTCCATTTTCTGCTTCAATCTTTATAATGATTATCATTATTTAATGAGGTTTCCAAAGTGAAAATTCTGCGCACCCCTGATTCACGCTTCGAAAATTTAGCCGAGTACCCTTTTGCTCCGCACTACACCACCATCAAAACTGAAGATTACAGCGACCTGCGCATTCATCACTTGGATGAAGGCCCAGCAGATGGCCCCATTGTGCTGTGCATGCATGGCCAGCCGGTCTGGAGCTACCTCTATCGCAAAATGGTCCCATACTTAACCGCAGCAGGCATGCGGGTTATTGCACCCGATCTCCCCGGTTACGGCAAATCCGACAAACCAGCAGCGCTTGAAGACTACAGCTATGAGCGCCAAGTGGAATGGATGGGCAAATGGTTAGAGCAAAACGACTTTTCCAACGTCACCTTTTTTGGCCAAGACTGGGGCGGGCTGATTGGTCTGCGTCTGGTGGCAAACCATGACGCCAGATTTGCTCGGGTAGTGGTTGCCAACACAGGCCTGCCTTATAACCCAGATGTGGCAGACAGCGTTGTTAAGGAAGTGGAAGATTTTCGCGCCAACGCACCCACGCCCAGTTTGCCACAGATGCAAAAAGCATTGAGCCAAATGGCTGGCAGCGCCGCCACCAAATTTGCCTACTGGCAAAAGTATTGCTGGGAAACCAAGGACATGCCCGTGGGCTTTATGATGTCTATGATGATGGAGCAGCAACCGGTCTTAGCCAAAGCCACGCGCTTTTTGCTGCACAACGCGGGCATGACCTTACCTTTGCCCACCACACTTGCTAAAGCTTATGAAGCCCCGTTCCCGGACCCTAGTTACAAGATGGGGCCACGGGCCATGCCCAGCCAGGTACCAACCCTGCCCAGCTCGCCCTCTTTAGAGCAACAGCGCTTGGCATGGGCGTTTTTTGATAAGTTCGAAAAGCCGTTTCTGTGCACGTTCTCTGACAACGACCCAGTAACGCAAGGTATAGAAAAGCAGTTTTTCGAGCGAGTACCCGGCACCAAAGGGCTACCCCACGACACCATTAAAAAGGGCGGCCACTTTCTGCAAGAGAACGAACCGGAACAAGTTTCGAATGCCATCATTAATTTGATTAGAACGACTTAACCGAAGGGTCTAATGGGAAAAGCTAACCGCCGGTCTATGTTTTACTTTAAGCCTTAGTCTTAGTCTTGGTCTTAGTCTTGGTCTTAGTCGGAGCCAGGCTCCATGTAACTTAAACGAGGCCGGGGCCGGAGGCTACGTTGGACGACTTTAGTAACCTTTGCAAAAAACATTTAGAGGGTGGTACAAAGAAAAATCGAAACTGCAGCATTGTTTAATGGCAAGCTAGGATAAAGACTCATTTAAAAGACTCATCTAAAAGTTTGGCTAGCAAGAGCACCCTAACGGTCTTACTTCAAGGATAAGTGTAGAATTTCCTAGCACCTCCAATCCCTCATAATTTCAGAGAACCCAGAGCGACAATATGAAAAAAACAACACTTTACGGATCAGCATTGTCACTCTACACGGGCAGAGCCAGAAGCTATCTGATCAAAGCGGGCATCGACTATTGTGAGGTCATTCCCAACACGCCTTACTTCGCAAAAAATGTGCTGCCCAAGGCAGGCGGACGTCAGTCCATACCCACCATCGAGTTGAGCGATGGCACTGTTATCCGCGACGGCGCTGCAATTATTGACCACTTTGAAAACGCCTCGCAAAACGGCTTTTCCCCAACCTCACCCAAGCAAAGAATCCTCAGCTTATTATTAGATGTCATAGGCGCTGAGGGCTTACTGCGCCCGGCCATGCACTACCGATGGAATTTTGCTGAGGAAAACCTCAAATTTTTAGAATTTCATTTTGAATCGATGATGCCGGACCGACCCGACCGCAAAGAAAAAGGTGTAGCCGCCGCTAACCGCATGCGTTCTGCGGCAGTCGGCTTTGGAGTTGTACCCTCCACCATGGAGTTGGTGGAAACCCTTTACGTAGAACTGATGGAAAAACTCAACGAGCACTTCTCTGAGCACCCCTACCTGTTAGGCGGCAAACCCTGCATAGGTGACTTCGGCATCATGGCGCCCCTTTACGGGCACTTGGGCCGAGACCCAGCGCCACTGGCACTGATGCAGAAAAAAGCCATTCGCTTGTTCCGCTGGGTTGAACGCATGAACAGACCAGACGCTGACATAGGCGAATTTGCCTCCGCTGAAGAAAGCTATCTCGCTGGCGACCAAATACCCGATACGCTCATGAATGTGCTCAAACACATCGCCATTGATTTTATGCCAGAAACTCAGGCTGCTGCCAATTGCATCAACGCCTGGCTAAGCGAACAAATTGATCTAGAGCCAAATACCCAAGTGGTGCGCGGCGTGGGCAATTGTGAATTTGAGATTCGCGGCACTCACATCAGCGCACTGGCGCAGCCCTACCGTTTTTATCTGCTTAAACGTGTACAAGATGAATTCGCAGGTCTAAGTGCTGTGGAGCAAGAAGACGTTCGATCAATGTTATCTGCCTGCAATATGTCTGAACTTCTCAACATAAAAATCAACCGTGAAATTAGCAGACACAACAACCTGGAAGTATGGGTGTAGTGAAAAAGCTCCGCAAAATATGGGCAATACTGATAAAAACAGCCCTCGCGCTCAGTGCAGTTGTAGTCGCCATATTTTGCTTCGTATTCTTTTCACCGCGACCACCGTTGAGCATAGACCCGGCGACTCTTATTGGTGACGGCAGCCAAATCAATTATTGCCAGCTACCGGTACTGGACGCCAGCGGCAAAATGGCCAAGGACATTGCCAAAGGCAATACGCCGGGCTGTGCCTATAGCCACTTTCCATTACCTATTTTGCGCCAATGCACTGAGCCACTTCCTGAAGGCGCAGCGGATATTCGCGGACTGTGGATCGGCATCAGCGGCAAGGTCGGACAT
>CAJJAQ010000073.1 GCA_905182095.1 uncultured Pseudomonadales bacterium
AATGGTTTGTAGATCGTTATCGTACTGCTCTGATATGTGCTTATGCATTGTCGTTACCCGTATCGCCCAGTAATGTAATCCTCGGTCTGTTTGGACTTAGGATTTCTAAATATAGTGTCTGTTTCGCCAAACTCGACCATTTCACCAATATAGAGAAACGCCGTGTAATCCGAAACTCGCGCAGCTTGCTGCATGTTGTGAGTAACAATAGCAATGGTGTAGTCGTCTTTCAGCTGATGAATCAGTTCTTCAATCTTCAGTGTAGAGATTGGGTCTAGTGCTGACGCAGGTTCATCCAGCAGCAGTACAGTAGGTTTAATGGCAATGGCCCGAGCAATCACTAAACGTTGCTGCTGACCGCCAGATAATCCCAAAGCGCTGTCTTTAAGACGATCTTTAACTTCGTCCCAAAGCGCAGCACTCTTTAACGCCCATTCAACGCGCTCATCAATAATTGCTTTGGATTTTTCGCCTTGAATACGCAGGCCATAAGCGACGTTTTCGTAAATACTTTTAGGGAATGGGTTAGGGCGCTGAAAAACCATGCCAATTTTTCTGCGCAAGTCGGCAACGTCCACCCGGGTATCATGAATGTCATAACCCTGAAAATTGATGCTGCCGGTAATGGTCACGTCATCAATAAGATCGTTCATCCTGTTGAAACAGCGCAATAGGGTAGATTTACCGCAGCCCGAGGGGCCAATAAATGCGGTTACCTTTTTTGTCGCAATGCCAAGATTTATATCTATTAACGCCTGCTTATCACCGTAGTGCAGTGATAGATTATTTACCTCCAAGCTGGTTTCTAGACCAGTTCCGGTCTCTGCCTGTGGGCCAGTGGCTGATGATGCCTGGGTATCGGGTTGCGACATTGATGATTCACTCATAAGTTAACTTTCCACGCCGCGGTAAAGGCGTTCTAGCCGTCCACGCAGAGTAATAGCGGTTAAATTTAGTCCCACAATAAGTGTGACCAGTAATAGGGCGGTGGCATAGACCAGGGGTCTAGCCGCCTCGACATTAGGGCTTTGGAAGCCAACGTCATAAATGTGGAAACCTAGATGCATAAATTTGCGGTCTAGGTGGAGATAAGGAAAGCTTCCATCTATTGGCAGCGTCGGTGCAAGCTTAACCACGCCCACCAACATAAGCGGTGCAACTTCGCCAGCAGCGCGGGCCACCGCCAAAATTACGCCAGTCAAGATTGCCGGGCTTGCCATTGGCAATATGACTTTGAACAATGTTTCTGCTTGAGTGGCGCCCAGCGCCATACTGCCTTCTCGCAACGATCGAGGGATTCGCGTTAGGCCTTCTTCGGTGGAGACAATGACTACTGGCACAGTCAATAGGGCTAAGGTCAACGACGCCCATACGAGTCCCGGAGTGCCAAACGTAGGCGCAGGCAAAGACTCTGGGAAGAATAGCTGATCTAGATTGCCGCCCAAAAAGTAGACAAAAAATCCCAACCCGAATACGCCGTAAACAATGGACGGAACACCGGCCAAATTGTTTACCGCAATTCGTATGATACGCACCATCAGTCCTTGCTTGGCGTATTCACGCAGATAAACGGCTGCGATCACGCCAAAGGGTGTGACGATTAAAGACATCAACAAGACCATTAATACGGTGCCAAAAATGGCTGGAAAAACACCGCCTTCAGTATTGGCTTCGCGAGGGTCCTCTGACAAAAAACGCCATAAATTGCCGAAGTATTGTCCGGTTTTTTGCCAAGCACTCATTGCATTAGGTTGCCAAGCATGAAGAATATCTGCCAAGCGAACGTGAATTTGCACACCATCAGCTGTGGTGATGATCAGCTCATCTTGATCCAGTTCGCGATACAACACACGCAACTGTTTCTCACGAACCGAATATTCCGCGGCCAGCGTATTTTGTTCGTCTCTTATCTCTTGGAATCGTTCGGTGTCGTCACTTTCTTTCAGCGACATCCCTCGCTCTTCCAAACGCAGTCGTTCTAAGCGGTTATTGATATTGTTTAAAATACCGCCTTCTAAAGCACTGATTTGATCGCGAATAGTATTAGCTATAGCAATACTTTGGTGCAGTGCCGGCACAATACCTTCGCCGCTAATGGGCGCAGAGGGAGCCTCTCCGCGTAGCAGTGTTGTAGGCACGCCGTAGGCATTTCCCCACTCAATGCGCTCAAGCACAATGACGTTGTCAGGCGTGGTTCGTTGACTAATTTGATCTACAAAAACCCATCTGAAATCAGGCGCGCTAATTTTCCGATTACCGGTCTTGATCAACCAACGATCCATAATTTCGGCATTAGCTTGTACCCATTCCGGGTTGCCTCCAGACTCGAGAAATTGCTCAACGGAGACTTGATCTAGCTCGACAAACTCACCAAAAACCTGCTGCACCTGTGCGCTTTCGGTTGTATAGGTTATGAGGTCAACATCCGCAGGCCAGAAATGCGCCAGCCCCTTAACCGCTATCAGAAGCAATATACCAATTACAGCGGAAATACTAAGCCCTACAGCTGCGGCGTTCATCCAGATCCAGGGTTCGCCAGAAGCAAACCAATTACGGAAAAAAGAGTTAGATTTAGTCATCTTAGAGACTTCCATAGCGCGCACGCAGTCGTTGGCGCACAACTTCCGCAAGGGTGTTGAGAGCAAATGTGAACATAAATAGAACCAGAGCCGCCAAGAACAATATTCGGTAGTGGCTACTGTTTACTTCAGCCTCTGGCAATTCCACGGCAATATTTGCTGCAAATGTGCGCATGCCTTCAAAGATATTCAGATCCATAAGCGGGGTATTGCCGGTAGCCATGAGTACGATCATGGTTTCACCTACCGCACGCCCCATGCCAATCATCACAGCAGAAAAAATGCCGGGGCTAGCTGTAAGCAAAACCACTTTAACCAATGTCTGCCAGGGCGTAGCACCCAATGCCAAGGAACCACGCACCAAATGCGTAGGCACCGCATATACGGCATCTTCGGCGATAGAGAAGATGGTTGGAATTACCGCCAAGCCCATGACAATACCTACAACCAACGCATTACGTTGATCATAGTTCAGTCCCAGTACATCTCTAAACCACATGCGACTATCGCCGCCAAAAAACTGCTCTTCAAAGAAGGGACCCGCATCGAAGGCGAGATAAATAGTAATGACTATCAGAGGGGTGACGATTAGACCGTACCAGCCAGCAAACCGCGCGGTGAATTTTTCTGGGAATTTTGACCACATCAGAGCAAAGAGAAATAGTCCTGCGGGCAGGACAAAGAAAATACTTAAAACGCTGGAGAGTTTTTCTTCAATAATAGGCGCCAACCATAAGCCACCAATGAAACCGAGAATAACTGTGGGTAGGGCTGCCATAATTTCAATACTGGGTTTCACCCAAGCACGCATTGCTGGAGCCATAAAATAGGCAGTATATATAGCGCCCATAATGGCAATGGGCACAGCAAATATCAGCGCATAAAAAGCTGCTTTGAGTGTGCCGAAAGCCAGCGGTGTTAAAGAAAATTTCGGCTCAAAGTCATTGTCTGCCGAGGAAGACTGCCAACTGTATAAAGGTTCTTCATAACCCTCGTACCAAACCTTGCCCCACAAACTGCTAAGAGAAATCTCTGGATGCTCGTTCTCTAAATAAAAGGTCTGCATCAGTGAATGGTTTTGCGCAGACACTAAAAGGTTTGATCTAGGTGATATCGCAATGACCGCATCAGGGTTTATACCTGCTGCGAAATCGGCGAGTACGCGTCCGGAGGTAGGGTAGAGGAGTGTTAGGTCACCCTGACCATCTACCGCCATAAAGCCTTTGCGCCTCGGCTCTGTAATAATGCGTACGCTGGGACGTTCCACCTCAAACTGACGCATGGGTTCTAGCTGCGTACCGTCTTTGCTGACAAAAATACCCCATTGGGTGATGAGGCCTGCATCGTCTGCAACGACCAAAGAATACCGACCCAAAAGAGCAGTAACAGCTGTTACCTCATTACCGTTGGTGGCTAGAGAGCCTTGGTAAAGACGGGTTATTTTGTTTTTCGGTTTGATGCCGATGACGTCTAAATCACCGGACGCACTGACCGCATAAAGCCATTGATTTCTAGGCCCAAGGAAAAGCGAAGTCACATCAACCAGTGATGACACAGAAACTTCAGTGGCCTTAGGCAGTGGGTATCCGGCTTCAATTTTGTTGAAGTACCGCAGATTAACGGTTGTGCCCACGTTACTGGCAATGACCAGTTCATCGTCCAACCACTGTGCATCAAATGACTGAATATCGCCCATGTTCTGGGTTTTTTTAGAGAACGGGAATTGTAATTTTGGGGTCAGTCGTCGAGTGCCATCATCGAAGTCGACAATATACTCAGCACTGACAAATAGCAGACGGTTTTGCTCATCAAGAAGAGCGTAGGTGTCCACCGTTGGATATACGCGCTGCGCACTCTTAATGTTGAGCCCTAGGTTATACGCTGCGATAGGCTGCCCAGATTCTGCCGCATAAAATTCTAATATGCCTTGCGTACTGATCCTTAGAATCGCTTCGCCATTTTCGCTGACATCCACTAACAAAGGTTGCCTTTCAACCACAGCAAAGTCGAAGTGGCTGTCTATGCTGGCCGGCAGCAAAATTGGCGCAACCACCCACAGGAGGTAGGCAAAGATCGTGGTAATGGCGCCAATTACCGCAGCGCCCCCCAGACCAACCACCCATTGGGTTGCCTTATTTGACCAGTAGCGTTTACGCGACAGTCGGCCAGTCAGAACTAGATCATCCATAGATTTTGCTTACCTAACTAAAAACTAATACAGCGTGCTTACAGAAGCTTACGTAATTCTCGCTCAGCTACTTCGGGGGAAACAGGCACATAACCATCTTTTTGCACAATAGCCTGTCCTTCTTTAGACAACACTAGAGTAAGGAATTCTCGCTCAATTGGCGAGAGAGGCTGGCCGGGTTTTTTGTTTACATACACATATAAATATCTGGCAAGCGGGTACGCACCTGAGGCAGCATTGGCCTTGGTTGCTGCCACTGCTTCGCCACCATCTGCTGCAATAGCCAGCGCTTTAACGCCCGATGTAATGTAGCCAATACCCGAATATCCCACGCCGTTGAGCGATGACGCTACCGCCTGTACAACGGACGCCGAACCTGGCTGCTCGTTAACACTGTTCTTAAAATCACCGGAACATAGGCCCACTTTCTTGAAGTACCCGTAAGTGCCTGATACTGAGTTACGGCCATAGACCTGAATTGGACGATCGCTCCAGCTGCCTTCCAAACCCAAATCACCCCAGCTATCAAGACTGTCTAAACCACCGCAACGACGAGTGGTAGAGAAGATCGCATCCACTTGTTCAATTGTCATGCCGTCTATTGGGCTGTCCTTGTGCACGTAAACAGCTAGGGCATCGATGGCTACGCGAATTGCTGTAGGCTTATACCCATGACGTGTTTCGAAGGCTTCAATTTCCTTGTCCTTCATAGCCCTGCTCATAGGGCCAAAGTTTGCGGTGCCTTCAGTAAGGGCCGGTGGGGCAGTAGATGAACCTGCCGCCTGAACTTGGATATTCACGCTGGGATAGTTGCGCTTAAACCCTTCGGTCCAAAGAGTCATCAAGTTCGCAAGGGTATCCGAACCAATACTAGACAAATTGCCGGATATGCCCGAGGCCGGTTCGTAGGCCCTTAACTGGAGGGTTACATCACTCTGCACATCAGCTTGTTTTTCTTCAACATCGACTGTTTGGATATCAATTGCCGTCATGGCGATAGGCGCTTGAGCTGCAGAGGGCTGCTTTTTTATTGGCGCTTCAGGGCTACCACAACCAATAACAACTACACCTAAACCCAATAAAACTAAAGAGCGAAGGCTGTTAGTAAACATCAATTTCATAATTTGTCCTGTTCAATGAATAGTTCATCTTTAAATACCATGGGCGACCTTTCTTTTGCATCGGTTACAACACCATGGGCATTTTTAAAGTCACAATAAAACTTGCTGCCAACATTTATCTTGCTCTGAATTTTTAGCGAAGAACCATGACGGCGGAGAATATGTTTAACGATGGCTAAGCCTAAGCCAGTGCCACCTCTAGAGCGGGAACCAGACATATCGACGCGATAGAAACGTTCTGTCAATCGATGTAAATGTTCGCCGGCTATGCCGAAACCCTGGTCTGCGACTTGCAGCCGAGCGCCGCCTTCAATATCCACCCACGAGATTTCAATCGCTTTGCCCGCAGGACTATACCTAACTGCATTAGTTAGCAGGTTGACGCACACCGAGTGCAGTTCTTTGGTCAAACCGCTGATGCTCATGGATGATTCGCAACGGATTGTGATTTGATTTTCTGCGGTTTGTAGCCCTTGGACTTCGAGAAAGGCATTTTGCAACATGGGCGCCAAGGCAATTGGCACTTCCATATCCATAGGCGCACTAGATTCCAATTGCGTCAGCAACAGAAGATCATCTACCAACGATTGCATTCGCCGCATTGGCGAGCCCAATTTTGCTATTAATGATAGGCGCAAATCATCCGGTTGCTCTTCGTCTGTCATCGTTTCCAAATATCCGTTAACTACGGTCAAAGGCGTGCGTAACTCATGGGAAACATTGGCAACAAAGTTCTGGCGCATAGTCAGTAGTCTATTCAGCGCAGTGATATCGCGCACCAAAATCACTTTTCGCTCCGTACCCACGTCAAATCTACGGGCTTCCATAATTTGCTCTTGGTCGAAAGGTGATATGAATTCTAAAGGGTCAGTAAAGCTAGACGCATTGATGAACGCTACAAAATCTGGATTTCTAACAATATTTGAAAGACCCAAACCAATATCGCGGTCGTTCAGTCGCAGCAGTTTCTTTGCACTATTATTCAAACTGTCAATCTCGCCGGAAAGCCCAAGGATGATCACTGCGTCTGGGATCACCTCGGCGAGTTCATAGATTTGCCGCAATCTAGCAGTGATGTCTTTGGTTCTTTCGCGCTCTTTTTGTATTAGGCGGTAAGGTTCATAGGCCAACTCGAACCAACCATCCAAGCCATTCTTAGGCGGCGTTAAAGGACGCTCGGTCCATTTTTGTACCTTTCTAAACTCTCTATTTTGTAAAGCAATCCAAATCACCGCTGCAACAAAAAGGCTCCAACCTAGATATCCAGAGGCCGCACCTACTAACGCAGCAACGACCAGCAAACTTACAAAAATTGTCTTAGATTGTGAATGGTTCATAGCGCTAGATTAACCTAGAGTTTATTTGCCGTATGTACAGAGCAAGAAGCTTGCCCTGCAAATATGACAGGTTGATGACAAACTGATTACCGGGGAAAAA
>CAJJAQ010000074.1 GCA_905182095.1 uncultured Pseudomonadales bacterium
CTATTGCGGGCGGCAGTAATGAAGTACAACGCAATATAATGGCAAAACTGGTATTAGGATTGTAGGTGCTAGCCGGTGCATAGAAAGGCTTGAACTTAGCAGTGCTGGAAGCCTTGCTTAGATAAAAGAGCACTTGGGTGCGAAAGGCGCTTTGATAAAAAGGCGCTTTGATAAAAAAGCGTTTGGAGATTGGTAATCCAAACGCACTCAAAGAGAAAAGTATCCTAGGCCTGCAAAAAGCGGCGGCTAGAACGGGATATCGTCATCCATATCATCGAAATTAGTGATTGGCGGAGGCGGAGCAGGCATTGGCGAGCCATCACTGAAAGAACTATCGCCAGTAGGACTAGGGCCGGCATTTTGTGGATTGCCACCGGCAGCGGAATTTGGCTTCCAATTATCCACTGAGGCATACCACTTGCCAGATCGTGCTTCTTTAACATCTATGTTGACCCACTCATCGTCTTTAGCGGACAACCAACGAATCATTTCTTCACGCTTAATACTGATATTGGCTTTTACAAAATCTGGCGCGTTGGCGCGTGGCGCCTTAGCAAAAAATCCATCTATAAATTCAATTTGATCTGCCATTTAATCCTCAAAATCACAAGTTAATCCGACGTTACTTCAATGCCTTTGCAGCCAGTCTTGAACCTCCACCAGGTCCAAAAAGCTCAACATTAGAGCCAGCAAAATCGAAAGAAAAGCCAACCAAGTTGAGTGCAAAACTGTGAAGTTAAATTACACAGGCACCATGCCATTTTGGGGTATCGAAGTACATGCTACTTTGGCAAAAACTAAAAGGATTTCGCGAGGCTGGGTGGCCAGATTACAGCTAGCGCAGATTCACAGAGCAAAAACAGAAAAGAGTAAATGGTTCACCTACCGTGTTTCGTGAGATCATTTTCAACAGTTAGCTGCGGCCCTGAACGAATTGCGCGCAATCATCCGAAGAAAGCCCAGTGACATGGCCAAACGATCCAAAGATAAATGAATGAGCGACTCAACGCTGAAACTGTAAATTTATTTTTCATAATTATTTTAACTTTAATCTGTAAGTGTTTGTTTTTAATTATTTTTAAAGAAATAGTTAAAATCGTCGAAGCAAAACTCAGCGCGTAGAAATTAGCAGAACCTCGGTACGCAGCTGAGAATTTTTCGCCCAACGCAAACCAGACGTTTATTCGCCACTCATTGCTCGCTATCCTTCCAGGCCACTGAGTCAGCCAAACTATAAGACATAAAACAAAATGAAAGCTCTTACTTATTCAGAACATGGAAGCCCCAGCGTATTAACCATCAAAGACGTGCCGGACCCTTCTTTCAGCAGCGGTGACGTGCTCATCCGCGTGTACGCCACTGGCGTGAATCGTGTTGATGTCGCTCAGCGCAACGGCTGGTTTACACTGCCTAATTTTTGCCTGCCCAATATCGCCGGTATGGACGTAGCTGGCGAGATAATCGCTTGCGGCGATGCGGCCCTAGAGATCATTGCGGCTAGAGGGCTAGCGTTGACTGTAGGCAGCCGCGTCGTAGTAGACCCATCCATGTCAGAAGTCTCCTCTTCCTCTAGCCTCCACGGCAGAGGCGATCTATATGGCGACCTAGATGTGATAGGCGCCACACGAAACGGCGGCTACGCTGAACTGTGCGTGGCCCCTGCTAGCCATATTCATCTACTACCTGAAACAATGCCTTTTACCCACGCCGCAGCTTTTCCAACTGCTTGGATGACTGCACACCACGCCTTATTCGATGTGGGCAATTTGCGCTCAGGCGAAACACTGCTTGTACATGCTGGCGCAAGTGGCGTTTCTTTAGCAGCCATCCAACTGGCCCAAGCAGCCGGCGCAACAGTATACGCAACAGCCAGTAGCGAGGAAAAATGTCAGCGCGCAATCGCAGCCGGAGCCATTGCCGCAGTCACTAATCGCTCAGTAGATATATCTCAGTGGAGTAAAGAACAAACCAACGGCCGTGGTGTTGATATGGTTTTCGATCACGTTGGAGCCGCTCTTTGGGCGCCATCCCTGTTCGCCCTGGCGCCGCGCGGACGCTTGGTCAATTGCGGCAACACATCGGGCGATGAAGTAGTTATTCCCTCCCTGGGATATGTGTTCCATATGGGCATCCAAATATTAGGATCAGACCCTTACAGGCACGAAGAGTTTGCAAAGGTCTGGGAAAAGTACTGCTCGCAGGACTTTGATCCGTCGATAGACACAGTCTATCAATTAGAAGATGGCGCGAAAGCCCATCACAGATTAGAATCCAACGATGTTTCGGGGAAATTTATATTAACCCCATAACTTATTGATAAATAATAATTTTTATTTTAAAAAAATTCCATCAGCACGAAATCCATTAGCAACTCACCGCTAATTCAACTTGCCTACTTCAACGGTTTAAAAATGTATTGTTTGGTGACGACAATAGCTGCAAGCGCCTACTGACTCTGCCCTAGCAAATGGCGAACCACGTGTAGCCTAACCCATTCCATGTTAACGCTTTGGCCATGCAACCATAGATTGCCTTGCTTCGTGGAATCAATGTTGGCGGGAGCAATACCCTCTCAATGTAGCCCTTGCGTGAATGCCCAAATGACCTCGGCTGGCAGAACATAGGAACCTACACCCAAAGCGGCAACTGAGTTTTTCAACACAACCGACCCGACCCGCAACTACTCGCAACTACTCGCAACTACTCGCAAAGCCAGTCTGGGATGGTATTCATGACACCTTCGGCTTTCGCCCTCTAGTTATGTTGCGAACCGCCGAGCAAGTTCAAACAGTCATTATGCTGAATCCCTTCAATTCGGGTACAAGTGACCCTAAGAACATCCACGCGTTTTTCTTGTCCTAGCTTGCCAACAACACCGATATCGGCCTCTCAAAGCTTGCGACCGGCATCGAAAAGCACCTCGTAGTACCTGTAACCGCTCGAAACCTTTGCTCAGTGATTGCAATTTCTGAACTGACCGGCTGAATTACTGCTTGGCAATGGAACCGCGCAAGGCGCCTATCCTGGCTAAATAACCAGACAAATGACCGGACAAATGACCGGGCAATTAATACTGAGAGGCAATTATGAGTGTACTAGCCACCCTAGAATTATCGGTAAAAGTAGCGACCTTGGACGAGTTTTTGGCAGTTATGAACGACGCTTAGGTAGACATCAGCACCTAGGCAGGCCGCATAAAAGTTAAGACCTATTTCGAGCAAAATACCGGCAACGTATTGCTGGTTGAGCATTGGGAGAGCACACAACACCAAGTTGCCTACATGAACTGGAAAATGGAAACCGGCTTGATGGACGCCATTGGCCGACTTTAACGGGGCTTACTGCGCTGCGCACTTTTGCTCCAAAGAGCAATCTTTAACTACGCTCAGGCTGCATGGCGAACATTGTACAGCACAGCCAAAACCACAGAATATGGCATCAGGGACATTCCCTCCGGCTTCCCCATCGCTTTTTGCTCATCGGACCATCAATCCGCCTTCAAAATAGCGAAAAAAAGCCTATCACAGCGTCAGTTCATGTATGATGCGCGCTTCTCGGGCATAGGCCAGCCCGCCCCCATCCCCTTTCAGGACAATTCATGTCGGATTCCAATGCTCCTTCGGTAACGTTTCGAGATCTCAACCTGAGTAAAGAATTACTCCAAGGACTGGACGAAGTGGGTTACGAAACACCATCTCCAATCCAAGCCCAGGCCATCCCTCATTTGATGCAAGGGTTAGATATCTTAGGCCATGCGCCTACCGGCACCGGTAAAACCGCTGCCTTTGCACTGCCCCTACTTTCTCGCTTAGACCTCAACAACAAAAGCGTACAGGTAATGGCACTTGCTCCAACAAGAGAGCTTGCCGTTCAAGTTGCAGAAGCATTTAAGCGCTACGCCAAGCACATTCCCGGATTCAACGTGCTGGCTATTTATGGTGGTCAAGATTACTCGGGACAAATCCGCCAACTAAAACGCGGCGTACACGTTGTTGTCGGTACTCCCGGTCGTGTCATGGACCATATGCGTAAAGGCACCTTGAAGTTAGATGGGCTGCAAGCCTTAGTCCTAGATGAAGCCGACGAAATGTTGCGCATGGGCTTTGTCGACGAAGTGGAATGGATACTTGAGCAAACCCCGCCAAAACGTCAAATGGCCCTTTTCTCGGCAACCATGCCAAAAGAGATTCAACGCATTGCGCGACGACATTTAGAGGACCCTCAAGAAGTTTCCATCAAAGCCAAGACCGCAACTGCAGAGACCATACGACAGCGTTATTGGTTGGTTAGTGGTTTGCGCAAGCTAGAAGCCCTCACGCGGATTTTAGAAGTAGAAGATTTTGATGGCATTTTGATTTTCGTACGCACCAAACTGGCTACCTCAGAACTTGCGGAGCAATTAGAAGCACGCGGCCACGCCGCTGCTGCCATGAATGGCGATATGGCGCAAAAATCTCGGGAACAAATGGTTGCCCGTCTGAAATCTGGCAGCCTAGATATTCTGGTCGCCACTGACGTTGCCGCGCGTGGTCTTGATGTGGATCGTATAAGCCACGTCATCAACTACGACATTCCCTACGATACTGAAGCCTATATCCACCGCATCGGACGTACTGGTCGGGCTGGAAGAAAAGGTGATGCAATCCTATTTGTCGCGCCCCGAGAAAGAAGAATGCTCGGCGCCATTGAACGCGCTACCCGACAAAAGATTACAGAGCTGGAGTTACCTAGCACTGAAACCGTGAATAAGAAGCGCATTGCTGATTTCAAACAAAAGATCACCGATACCATAGCCAAAGGTCATCTTGCGTTTATGCGCGGGATCATCGAGGAATACCAAAGCGAAACCGAAGCC
>CAJJAQ010000075.1 GCA_905182095.1 uncultured Pseudomonadales bacterium
TTTACTCCACTTTGTAGTCCGTTAGTCCATTGACTCTTTGCATTCCTGTAAAAAAGTTTAGGTTCTGCCTGACGGTCGATGCATAGAATTTTTGTGTGTTTTTCAAAATTTTTATGGATTTTTGCGACCACCAACAAAAACTTAACTAGGCGCGAGACTGCGCATGGAGAGCGACTTCAATGTCAAAACTATTCTACGTACACCTATTTAACGCACTCTTAGTGCGTAAAGGACTTGTGAGCATTTTTGTCACAGCAACGTCATTAATCGGCTTATCAACACAACCAGCATTTGCCTTAGAACAGGCAGATCCTGAAATCATCGAAGAAGTAGTTACCATCGGAACAAGAGGTAAGCCTCGATCAGTGGCTCAGTCACTGGCCCCTGTTGACGTCATTTCTGGCGATGACTTTACTAATCAAGGCGGCATTGATACCAGTGATTTACTGCGCAATATCGTGCCTTCATTCAATGTCAATGATCAACCAATCAGTGACGCTGCAACATTAGTACGGCCTGCCAATCTGCGAGGCCTAGCACCGGATCATACCCTTGTACTGGTCAACGGCCAGCGCCGCCACCGAGCTGGCGTTATCACATGGCTAGGTAATGGCGTAGCTACAGGCTCTCAAGGGCCAGATATTGCAGCCATACCATCACTGGCCCTGCGTAGCGTTGAAGTTCTACGCGACGGTGCTGCGGCACAATATGGCTCCGATGCAATCGCTGGGGTACTTAACTTCAACCTAAAGAACGACGACAGTGGCGGATCCTTTGAAGCCAAATACGGCGGGTATCAAGAAGGTGATGGTGACCAATATAGTTTTGCCGTTAACAAGGGTTTACCTTGGGGCGAAACAGGTTTCATAAACTTTACCGCAGAATGGGCAGATACCGAAGCCACAGACCGCGCAGTACAGCGCAGTGATGCCGCTGCACTCATCGCCGCTGGCTTTCAAGAAGTGGGCAATCCTGCCCAGGTTTGGGGCACACCAGAAGTCACAGATGATTACAAAATTTGGGTCAATTTCGGTAAAGAAATAACTGAGGGTATCTTTGGTGATGACATCTCAACCGACATTGAGCTGTTCGGCACCGCCAACTACAATAAAAAAGATGTACTCGGCGGGTTTTATTATCGTAACCCTACCAACCGTGGCGGCGTATATGCACGTACGAATGATGGTGGCACCCCGGGCAGCACAGATGCGTTAAAAGCGGACGATTTTAACGAACTGCTTGTTGCTTCATCTAATGGCGCTGATTGCAGCCAGTACGTCGTCAATTCAGACCGCGGAACTGATGCGAGCAGTGCTGCTTTGACAACTGCTCTGGCCGGGCTTCTTGCAGATGATAACTGCTTTAACTTCAGCGAAACTATTCCAGGTGGATTCACGCCAAACTTTGGCGGCGAAATCACTGATGCATCGTTTTTAATCGGCCTTCGCGGCGCGCTAGAGAACGGAATTGATTGGAGTGTGAGCGCTTATTGGGGCAATAACGAAGCAGATTTCGTTATCAACAACACAATCAATGCCAGTTTAGGGGCCGAGACTCCTCGTGATTTTGATCCCGGTTCTTACGAACAAGAAGACGTCAACTTCAATGCAGATTTCTCCTACGAGTTCTCTACCGAATTACAGTTAAGCTTCGGTGCAGAATACAGAAAAGAGGAATTCACTATTGGCGCAGGTCAAACCGAATCATATATTGATGGCGGCTTGGGTAGTCAAGGATTCAGCACGTCAACTAACGGCTTCCCAGGTTTTTCACCACAAATTTCCGGCAGTTTTGATCGCACCAACTACGCACTTTATGTGGATGTTGAATACCTTCCAACCGAAAATCTGTTACTCGGCGGCGCTGTACGTTATGAAGATTTCGACGACTTTGGTACAACAACCAACTATAAGTTCGGCGCAAACTATTCATGGGAAGAGGGCGCGGGGCTTCGCGCAACAATCAGTACAGGCTTCAAAGCACCTACACCCGGGCAGTCTAATGCTTCAAACATTTCCACCCAGATAGTTAATGGTGTTTTGACCAACCAAGGTGTTATTCCGTCAACCAGCCCGGCCGCCCGCTTACAGGGTGGCAGTGAACTGCAACCTGAAGAATCTACTAACTACACTTTCGGCGCTTACCTCAGCGTTGGCACCTTCGATCTGACAGCAGATTACTTCTACATTAATGTTGAAGACCGTCTTAACCTATCTAACGATTTCGTTTTAACTCAAACGGATCTCACTACTCTGTCAAATCAAGGCATAGATGCTTCAGATATTTCGGAGTTCCGTTTCTTCACTAATCAGTTTGAAACAGATACTTCAGGTGTTGATGTCGTTATTTCCACCGATACTGACTGGTTAAGTGGTGTAACCAACTGGCAACTGGCTTTTAATATCACCACCACCGATGTGGTCAGTCGAGACCCTACCTTGTTTAATGTTGATCGCGTACGGCTGATTCAAAACGGCACGCCTGGTACACGCTGGAATTTCACCGCAAACCACAACATCAATCAGTGGCGCTTTCTTGCGCGGCTAAACTACTACGGTGATTTCTATGACAATGAAGCTAGCGGCTATTTCGACGATGCGATTCTCCTCGATTTAAAAGCGGCTTATACGCATAACGAAGAAATGACCTTCACTCTAGGAGCACGCAATGTCTCCAACGAGCAGGGGTGTTCCACATCTAGCTGTGGCACGACACCACCGTCAGCCTTAGGACTGCCTTATAGCCAGTTCTCGCCTTTCGGTTTTAACGGTGCATTCTATTACGGACGCTTTAGTTACATTTTGGATTAAGCAGTTTGGTTTGAATTTGCGACCTACATTGAATAGGTTGCATGCTCAAATAGTAATTAGATAGGAACGAAAAAAGGCCCCTTATAAGGGGCCTTTTTTTTGCAAGCTACTTTTGTCCCAACGTCCTCAAAATAGCGGCTCGACTAAGCACACGCCCTCTCGCTAACTGCGATAAGAGTCGTCTTGCCTATCTAGCATTCTGAGCAACGCAGGCCAAGCCAAGCGTGACGAACGACTTGGTTTATTCGGTTTCACGCGGCCGTAATCTCGCAACATTTTTGCAGCGCTTTCTTTGGTGTGATGCAAATCAGCACCGCTGGCCATGGCATCTACCTGGACCTTGCAGGCGTTTTCCAAAATATACATTTGATAAAACGCTTCAGCCACCGTAGAGGCACAGGTGAGTAAGCCATGGTTGTGCATAATCATGGCATGCTTGTCACCAATGTCTCGACCCAATCGCTCACACTCGTCTTCCGCACCAACCGCAATGTCATAATCGTGATAGCAAAGGTTGTCCATCACCTCACTCGCCTGCTGGGTTAGAGGTAACAACCCACACTGCATACACGAAACTGTCATACCGGCTCGGGTGTGGCTATGTAACACCACGTTCACATCTGGACGTGCCATCAAAATGGCGCTATGAATGGCGTGACCCGCATCATTATATTTGTGCTCGCCGCTGATGACGTTGCCTTGGAAATCGACTTTAAGTAAAGACGAAGCGGTGATTTCATCAAACAACAGCCCATAAGGATTAATTAGGTACTGGTCGTCAAAACCAGGCACTCGGGCAGACAAGTGGGTAAATATTAAGTCCGTCCAGCCGTACTTCACAAATAATCGATAACAGGCTGCTAAGTCTGTCCTAACCTGCCACTCTTCATCACTGATACCTGCAATAGGTGTTACCTGTTCAGCCATTGATCTTTCTCCCCATAAATAAAAATAGACACCAAATTCTCTTGAGCCACTAAAAACTAACCCTTAGTGGCTATACAAGTGGCCGTTTCTCAACATATAAGCAGGCCCGTGAACCTCATTGATTGCAGAATTCTCGCCATACAAACGCTCTTTCTGGCCGCCAAAGTTCTCCCTGTTCGCTCCAAGAGGCGCAAGCTCAGCCGCTCTTGTTTGCGCCAGTTCAAGCAATCTGTCCACTGACGCAACACTTTCTACCAACCCCGCCTCCAGGGCATGGGGACCGGCCCAGCGATGCGCTAGCTGCACAGTCTTGTGAAAAACATGTCGAGGCATCTTATGCCGAAAAAGCGCCAGCTCCGGGCTCGGAATAGACATGCCAATTTGAATTTCATTGGCACACATAAAACCTCGATCTTCTCGCATAACCCGGACATCGTGACACATAGCCGTCATAAAGCCTGCACCGAAGGCGTGGCCATTAACGGCACATACGGTAGGAATTGGCATGGTCATAAAGCGAGCCATTAGGGTCATAAATTCTGGGCCAAAGGCTTTTCTATCACCGGCGGCAGGAAATGCGTCTGGGTCTTGTACCCAATCTAAATCTAGGCCGTTGGAAAAGAATTTTTCACTGGCAGAAGCGGTAACTAACGCCGCTGCACCGGTAGATGCCTCGACTTCGTCTAAGACCTTGGCAATTGCACGAACAAAAGTGGTATTCCAGCGGTTTTCACCTGCATTTAACGTCATCGTAAATACATCGCCATTTTTCTCTAAATCAATCATCTTTTTCCCTTATACGTCTTCTGCATGAATTTCGTGAAAGTCGATTTTGTCTGCTTTAGCTGAAGCCTTCAAGTTGCTTTGATGTATGCACAAATAACCAAATCATTTTCTGCGTGCATTTACGCTTGAAGTCAGCCACGGCATCTGCGCAGAATCACTGCTAAGAAAAATCAAACGAGCAGGTAACATGACGACTAAAGTTTATGATTGGGTGGCCTACCACGCGAATCAAGCGCCTTCACGCCTTGCCTGCATAGACCTTTTTTCTGGCAGACAATATACCTACGCGCAAATGCAAGAACGCACCGCTCGGCTTGCCAATGGCCTAAGACAACAATATGCCATTAGTAAAGGCGACAGAGTCGCAGCGCTGACCAATAACACCTCTGATTGTTTAGAGTTGGAGTTCGCGTGTATGAAGCTCGGCGCAATTTACGTGCCGCTTAATTGGCGCCTAAGTGTGCCAGAGTTGGAATATATTGTCGGCGACTGCGCACCAAAAATACTCATACACGAGGACGTTTTTGCCGACGAAGCAGAGGCGTTAAAAGCCAAGGACATTGTCGCAGAATTGCTCGATCTAAGAGCAGATGGCAAAGCATCTGGCTACGAAGCCCTTATAGAAGCTGCCGGCACAGACAACCCTGAGGTAGATCTGGATCACGATGACCTTTGGGTCATCATGTACACCTCAGGCACTACAGGTAACCCTAAAGGGGCCATGATCACCTATGGTATGACCTTCTGGAACGTCATCAACGCTTTGACCCCCCACAGAGTCTCAGAAGACATGGTCAACCTCGTAGTACTGCCGCTATTCCACACCGGCGGTTTGAACTGCTACGCCAATCCCGCAGTACATATGGGCGGCACCAATATTATCGTGCGCAGCTTTGACCCGGGCGAATGCCTAAAATTATTATCGGATCCAGAGTATGGGGTCACCCATATGCTGGCGGTGCCAACCAATTACTTATTTATGAGCCAGCATCCAACCTTTGAGCAGTGCGATCTGAGCAATGTTAAAACCTTTGGCATTGGCGGCGCGCCTACTCCGAGAGAAATGATTAATACCTACGCCAAACGCAATATCGGACTGCAACAAGTATTTGGTATGACGGAGACCAGTCCACTGGTGTCTGCCTTAACCGCAGAAAATGCGATGCTGAAAATTGGCTCGGCGGGGCTACCAGTACTGCACAACCAAGTTAAAATCATGACCGAAAACGGTGAGTTTGTAGGCACACCGGAGACCGTTGGCGAGTTATGGGTAAAAGGCCCTAACATCACTCCCGGCTACTGGAACAAACCAGAAGTAAATGAAACAGCCTTCACTGATGGCTGGCTACATACTGGTGACGCCGCCTATCTAGATGCCGAAGGCTTTATCTACATCGTCGACCGATGGAAAGACATGTACATTTCTGGCGGTGAAAACGTCTACCCAGCGGAAATTGAAAATGTTATCTATCAACTGCCCCAAGTAGGTGAAGTGGCCATTATTGGTGTACCTGATGAGCGCTGGGGCGAAGTGGGCAAAGCCATTATTGTTGTTAAACCCGGGCAAACACTTGAAGAAGAAACGGTGTTAAAACACTGTGCGGACAAATTAGCCAAATTCAAACAGCCCCAATCGGTGAAGTTCATCGACGAGATACCGCATAATGCCACCGGCAAAGTATTGAAAAGAGAGCTTAGACTACAATCTTAAAACCGCTCTAAATCCGTCTTCGAGATAAACTCAAGACACTATGAACATGCGCTAATGTGCATGATCCGGGTGCCGAATAAGATTAATAAATATCACTAAATATCACTAGGGAGTTCTCAATGATTCGTTTTTACCATGCCCCCGGCACTCGAGGTATAAGACCCATTTGGCTATGCGAAGAACTGGGCATCGACTACGGAGTAGAGATGATCGAATTTACCAAAGAATTTAGAGCCTCCCCTGCATGGCGCAAAATAAGCCCACTGGGCAAAGTACCAGTGCTTGTCGATACGGCAGATGACCTACTCATGTATGAGTCCTGCGCTATGGTTCAGTATCTTCTAGATCGTTACGGCAACGGCCAACTACAGCCTCAGCTGGGCACTCCTGAGCACGCTATTTACCAACAGTGGAACTGGTTTGCTGAATCTACTTTTGCACGTCCGTTAGGTGAAATCGTAAATCACGGGCGAGAATTCCCCGGCGAAAACCTCATACCCGCAGTGGTTGCAGAAATGCAAAATCGCGGCGAACAATGTGCTATCGCTGTTGGCGAGGCAATCGCTGATAAGGCTTTTATTCTGGGCGACAATTTCAGTGCTGCGGACATTAACCTTGGTTATTCAATCATGCTAGCCGAGAGGTTTTTATCTAATGGATTACCTGAAAGCATCAAACCTTACTGGCAGCGACTATCCTCTCGGCCAGCATTTATAAGAGCCACACGCTAATTATCTATGAGTCGCTAAAAGGAAATGGTTGGGATGACAAAAAAACATATCGCGGAAAACCTCAGTTCGAATCGAGCTACTACAAAAGCCCACTGGATGCCGTTCACTGCAAACCGCCAATTCCATAAAGATCCGCGTATTGTTGTGGCAGCAGAAGATTGCCATTTCATCAGCGACGATGGTCGACGCATATTTGATTCGTTATCAGGGCTTTGGTGTTGTGGCTACGGCCACAACCGACCTGAAATAACTGCCGCTATTACCGAGCAACTAGGCACCCTAGACTACGCACCTGCTTTTCAATATACCCATCCCGGCGCCACCACCTTGGCAAACCGCCTAACCGATATGGCCCCCGGCAACCTCAACCATGCGATCTTCACCAACTCCGGTTCGGAATGCGCAGACACAGCGTTGAAGTTGGCTCGTGCCTATTGGCGGCTCAAAGGTCAGCCTAGCAAAACACGCTTCATCGGCAGGATGAAGGGCTACCACGGAGTTAATTTTGCCGGCACTAGCCTAGGTGGCATTGGCGCTAACCGAAAACTGTTCGGCCAACTGGGCGACGCCGACCACCTACCCCATACTTTGCAGCCGGAATTCGCTTTCACCAAAGGCCAAGCAGAACACGGCGCAGAACTGGCCGATCATTTACAGCAGTTGATCACATTACATGACGCATCAAATATTGCGGCGGTTATTGTAGAACCGATGTCTGGGTCTGCTGGTGTTATTGTGCCACCCCATAGCTACCTGCAACGCTTAAGAAATATTTGTGACGAACACGATATTTTGCTCATATTCGACGAAGTCATCACCGGATTTGCCCGCACCGGAGAACGCTTTGGCGCCGATACCTTTGGCGTGATTCCAGACATAATGACGGTCGCCAAAGGCCTCACCAATGGTGCAATCCCCATGGGTGCGGTGCTCAGTTCTGCACCCATCTATGAAGCCTTCATGGCAATAGAAACGCCAGAACATATGGTGGAGTTACCCCATGGCTATACTTATTCCGCTCACCCGGTCGCCTGCGCTGCGGCCAATGCAGCACTAAACGTATTTGAAGACGACAATATGGTCCAGCGTGCCAAGGCCTTGGCACCAGTGTTGGAAAATACCCTGCATAGCTTGCGTGGCACCCGCCATATTACCGACATTCGTAACTTCGCCATGGCTGGCGCAATACAACTAAGCCCTCGAGGTAACGATCCAACCATTCGCCCCTTTGAAGTTGGTGTGCGCTGCTGGGAAATGGGTATATACGTTAGATGGGGCGGTGACACCTTACAATTTGGACCTCCATTTACGGCAACTATAGAAGACATTAAATCCATAGCGGAAGTTGTCGGTGAGGCAATAGAACAAACACCCTAGCGAGATATCACGTTTCGATTGAGCAAAATGGCTAGCCGTAAATAGCAGCCGCTAAGGCTCCAATAACCAAATGCGCCTCTACTGCGGATTGGATATCTAAGCGGCGGAAATTAGGCCTATTCAAACTTGGCTCTACAGGCGTAACATCTGAACTTGCAGATGAATAACTCACACTATTTAACCTAAGCTACAGCAAAAACATTATTTACCAGTTGTAGCCCGGTAACTACTTAGGAACTAACTGATATGCGCCTTTCAATTCTTCTCGCGGCCACGCTGATTTTTAGTGCTTGTGGCCAAAACCTAACAAACTCAACTGAAGCAGAAACCACCGCTATTGTTGTACAGCCGAATGCTGCAACTGTTGATCTGGCTGGGATTTTGGCTGCACAACCTGAAAAGGTAAAAGCACGATATGTGTATCGGCACCCAGAAGAAACCCTCAACTTCTTCGGCATTAAGCCTGGCATGACAGTTGTCGAAGCGCTGCCTGGTGGCGGTTGGTACAGCAAATTGCTGCTGCCCCACCTAGGCTCCGACGGTGCGTTAATTGGTGCCAACTATCCTTTAGCTGTGTGGCCACTCTTTGGCTTCTTTAGCGAAGAGCGAATTGCCCAACTCGCCACATGGACCACAGACTGGCCTGCAGGCGCCCAGGAATGGCGCGGTGCAAATGCAGCCCCTGTTTCAGCATTCGAATTCGGCAAGCAACCAGCCAACTTAGATGGCAGCGCAGACGCGGTATTGTTCATCCGTGCTTTACACAACTTGGCAAGGTTTGAGAACCAAGGCGGATTTTTAACTACAACAATAGCTGACAGCTACAAGGTTCTAAAGCCAGGCGGTATTGTTGGCGTGGTGCAACACCATGCACCGGACAGCGCCAGTGATGAGTGGGCGAACGGTTCGAGAGGATATCTAAAGAAGTCTTTCGTCATTACACAAATGCAGGCGGCTGGCTTTGAGTTTGTCGCAAGCTCTGACGTAAACGCAAACAGCAAAGATCAACCCACCGCTGAAGACATCGTTTGGCGTCTACCACCCTCCTTACGAGGCGCTAAAGATGATGCAGCATTGACCGCAAAAATGCTCGCCATCGGTGAATCTAACCGCATGACTTTGAAGTTTAGAAAGCCGCTTTAGCCCGCTGACAGCGACTAATGAAAGGGCTTGGCAGCACTCAAGTATATTGAGATAACGAAGTTAAGGGCACCGGCAAAACACTTAAAGCCAATGCCCTTTCTTCAACTGCACGCCATACCACCTCTTTAAACAGACCTATCGGATATACTCTGTGGAACTCACAGCCATCTGGCTAACACTTAAACTCGCGTCTATCACTACCCTGATACTGCTGTTTTTAGGTACGCCGCTAGCTTGGTGGTTGGCCCATAGCACGAGCAAACTAAGACCTGCCGTTGAAGCTGTAACCGCAATGCCATTGGTCATGCCACCCACCGTCATCGGCTTTTATCTTTTGCTGTTGTTTAGTCCAGAAAACCCCTTTGGACAATTTTGGTTGCAAATCACCGGCAACACTTTGACCTTTTCGTTTTCTGGATTGGTCGTGGCTTCACTCATTTATTCGCTGCCCTTTATGGTGCAACCCCTGATGAATACATTCGCCCAGGTCGGCAAAGGACCTATTGAAGTAGCCTACACTCTGGGCGCAAAACCTTGGGATGCATTTGCTAATGTTATTTTGCCACTCTCATTAAGAGGTTATATCACTGCCTCAGTGCTGACCTTTGCCCATACCATAGGCGAATTCGGCGTTGTCCTCATGGTAGGCGGTAACATTCCGGGCGAGACGCGACTTGTCTCCATAGCCATTTACGAAGAGGTAGAAACCCTTAACTACGCCCAAGCACACCTGCTGTCAGGCATCCTTGTGGCATTTTCGTTTCTGGTCTTACTACTGGTTTATAGCACCAACCGACGCGCTGCTATGCGAGTGCTATGACATGCTAGACATAGATATAAAGCTACAAAGAGCTGAATTTCAACTTAGTATCGCCACCACCATTGGTGCTGGCGTAACGGCGGTATTTGGCGCCAGCGGCAGCGGCAAGACCAGTTTACTCAAAAGCATAGCCGGTTTAGTTACTGTACAAGGTGACATCTCGTTCATGGGAGAAACCTGGCACAGCGACCTTCAGCAAATGCCCGCTTATCGCAGGCCCATAGGTATGTTGTTCCAAGACGACAGGCTGTTTGCTCACCTAAATGTGCTGGGCAACCTTAACTTTGCCTTAAGCCGCGCATCGAACCGAACACTGGAAAAAATAGTATCTCTAGAGTCCGTTGTAGACACATTCGATTTAGCAACGCTGCTAGAACGAAGCATCGGCAACTTATCCGGTGGCGAACGCCGCAGGGTAGCTATGGCCCGCACATTGCTCACTCAACCACAGTTACTGCTCTTAGACGAACCTTTGAGTGGTTTGGACGAAGCTCGCAAAAGAGAAGTTTTGCCCTACTTATATGCACTGTCTAACGAATTCCAGATACCAACGCTATACGTTAGCCATCAGCTAGAGGAAGTCACGCAGCTTTGCCAGAACATGTTGGTCATTGCCGACGGAAACCTATGCTTTCACGGTTCAACCCACGCAGGCGTGAATCACGTTGAGGCTCAGCTTAACGATTTAATGAGCACTGACCTTTCATTTTTAACTGGCAACGTCATTGGCAAGGAAGAAACCTACCACCTGACGTTACTAAGCGTTGCAGGCCAAATGGTACAAATCCCACAGTCTCAATACAGAGATTTGCAGCCTGGAGACCAAGTTACCCTCAACCTAAAACCCAGTGATGTAGCCTTAGCTTCAGACCGACCAAAGGGCATTAGTATTCGCAATGTTTTGCATGGGGTTATTGAAGATATTACGACAACCCAGAGCTTTGCTGATGTCACCCTAGCTATTGGCACACAAACACTTCGTTCACGAATAACTTTAGCAGCATGCAAAGAACTCAAACTCGTACCGGGTATGACCGCCTATGCACTATTAAAGAGCAGTAGCCTTGGCTAGTTCAACCTACAACCAGACTTAGTTTAAAAGAGGTAGCCTGGCTAGTTTGCACTTCAACCGACCTAGCTCAAAAGAGGTAGCCTGGCTAGTTTGCACTACGGAGCTGGTTAATTTGATAACGCTAGCCTTGCTAGTTTGCACTGCGGAACTGGTTAATTTGGCAACCCTAGCCTGACCAATTTGAAAGCATTAGCCGCAACACTCAAATACAAAAAACGAGCCCGAGGGCTCGCCTAAATGTACTTCTCATCTAAAGCCTAGCCAACTACTACTCTGCGTTACGCCAGTTACCATGAAATCCATAGGGAATACGCTGGTCTAAATAGGCTTTGGCAAGCGGCCCAGCAGCGACATTTTGCGCGTCCATGATGGCTAGGTGGCTGGCCCCTCTATTGGCGTCATAAACATGAGCTAACAAAAATCCTTCGCCTTCCGCTGCGTCACTAGACGCTGGTACAAAAATGGGCTCACCCGTTGCGCACCCCTCACCCACATCATATAAATCCAAGGCGTTAGTCTTATGATCTACTGCGCCAATAACATTAAAGCCACCTACTTTTTCAGGTGGTTGAGTATCGCCTGCAAAATAACCGTAACGATAATTCATTCCAGTTAGACGTTCATCAAAGCGCGGAAACTCACACACAATGTCATGCAACTGTTCAGATTTAAAAACATCAGTTGCACTGTCTAAATCGAATGTCCAACGCACCATTCTTGCTAATGCTTTCTTTGGATCACCTCGACTACCATCTACCAACGGAAACAATGGCGCCTCTGGATATTCACAGACATCACTGATGATTTTATTCCCCTGGGTATAAGTATTCATTGGGTGGAATACGTAACTGGGCGCACCACGGAACCAACGCAAGTCCTCGACCGAACCATTTCTTGGCATCACGCCAATGTGCACACCTTTTTCTGGCTCCCAGGCATACACAGGCCCGCCGGCGAAGGCGCGCTCCAATGAGCCAGTAAGAGGCATAATGGGAAAAAGAATATGTTCCTTGGTGACCATAAAATCGTGGACCATAGAGGCGTAGGGAGCAAGAAAGGACTCAGAACGAGTGACTGTGCCGTTAGCATCTACAACGCTAAAGGTCATGTGTTCAGAGATATTGCCGTCAGCGTTATAGCCAAAGAAAAACATTTCCCCGGTCGCTTCATCCATTTTGGGGTGGGCGGTCATTGGACCGAGCAACCTGCCGCCGAAGGTATGGACGCCTTTAGTTTGTAGCGTGAAGGGATCTAGCTCTATGGGTGCATGAGCCTCCTCCAGCACCAACAACTTATTGCCGTGCCATATAATATTCGTATTAGCCACACCATCGGTTTGCATCCCCTGCACGCTTTCATCAACGTCCATGGGATTAAAGCTGTTAAACAGTGCACGTCCGGCCTCGCGCTCTTTGTCAAAGCGTTGGGTTCGCACCCAGCGATTACGATAGCTCACGCGTCCATTTTCAACACTTAACGCATGGATCATGCCATCCCCACCAAACATATGATAAGTGCCTCTGGGAGCGTATTGAGGGTTCGGTCCGTTACGGTAAAAAGTACCATTTAGCTGCTTGGGTACTTCGCCTTCAATGACTAAGTCGTGGACGTCACATTCGCCTTGCAGGGGGGCAAAGCCACCGCGCAAGTTGGGGTGATTAGGGAATAGTTGAGCCATAGGTAGATCCTTGCCAATTGTGCCGTTCTAGGTGACGGATTGCTTAGACTAAGTCTACACCCACTGGACAATGATCGGAGCCTAAAACATGTGGCCAAATGAAGGCTTCTTTGAGTCGGCGCATGCCAGAGCGTGAGGCAAAGACATAGTCTATGCGCCAACCTACGTTGTCGTCTCGTGCGCCGCCATATTGCCGCCACCAAGAATAATGATCCGGTTCGTCTACATGGGTGGCTCTAAAAGTGTCCACCCAACCTAGGTCAGTCCAACGGGTTAATTCGTCACGTTCAATGGGCAAAAATCCACTGGCCTTTTTATTCGTCTTTGGCCGCGCAAGGTCAATTTCTTGATGGGCGGTGTTGTAGTCACCTACCACATAAACCGGGCCACGTTTACGCAACACTTCTATACGCTCAAAAACCGCTTTATAAAAATCCATTTTGTAAGGCACTCGTGAATTATCACGATCCTTGCCGCTGCCTTTTGGAAAATACACACATACAACGGCCAGACGTCCGTAGTGGGCGACAATGTAGCGCCCTTCGTCGTCAAATCGATCTTCACCCAGGCTAGTTTCAACTCGACTAGGATTGGTTTTACTATAAATGGCTACACCACTGTAGCCTGGGCGTTTTCCCGGGGCGAAACACACATGCCAATTTTCTGGCGCCAGCACATTAGCCGGTAGCTGCTCTGGAAATGCTCGAACTTCCTGCAATGCAACAACATCAGCATTTGAGGATTCCAAAAAATCCAAAAATCCACGCTTTGCACAAGCACGAAGCCCATTTACGTTCCAACTAACAATCCGCATTTTTCTAACCATTTGAATAAGCAATTATCTCAGTTGTGAATAAAAACCATTTTACGATTGGCACGCAAGAAAAATGCAGACCAGCGGTAGCCTCTAGACAGACCACCTGCATTTTCTTAAAAATAAAGAAGCGTTTTGAGGACTTTTGTCCAATTTTAGCGTCGTATAAGTAACGCTGCCCAACGCGTAAGATTAAGCACATCTGCTAACGCAGCAGCGACATATGTAAGCGCTGCGGCGCGCAAAATTTTGGCAACAGCCTGATCTTGCTTTACGCCTAAATAGGAACCGGCCCGCAAAACCGGTAAAGCCTTGCCAAAACTCGCATCCCATTCTATCGGTAAGGTTACAAGATGTACCATCATGCGAATGATGAGGCCACTCAAACCACATACTGCCAGCACCCAAAACGGTACTGGATGACGAGTTATCAGAGCAAAAATCGGTGCAGCCCAAATGGCTCCTGCACTGAATCGAGCGACCTTATCAGCAATAGGCACTAATCTCGTCCTGACCACCAAACGTGGATCTTTTTGGTGATCCTGCATTGCATGGCCAACTTCATGTGCCGCAATGGCAATTGCCGTTAAGGAGCGACCAGAAAAATTTGCTTCGCTGAGCCGTACTCGCTTATCCACAGGATCATAATGATCGCCGACCTCGGTCGTCTCAACTTTTACCGAGTCAAGACCAAAGCGTTGAATAAGATGCTGAGCCAGCTCGCCACCGGTACCCGGCATGCCTTCTAAGTCTTTAGAATAAGCATGCATTACCCAACGCACCCACAGGCTTGGTGCAAACACCACAACAACGATGATTAAGACAAGTACGATCATTAACCCTTTAACCCTTTAACCCTTTAAGCCTTTAAGCCTTCAACCCATTAAGCCGCAGACCTGCAAGAACTTAGGTGGACACGGCAGTCAGTACAACCACCGAGCGCAACTTTAGGTACACAGACAACTAATAGCCGGTGCCTTCGCGTTTTGCCTCAGCAACACCTCTGGCCGCCGCCAACTCTTTGGCGGCATTTTTTGTCATATGGCCAGAATCGCTGCCTAAGGTGACGAAGTTAAACCCTAACTCCAAATACTTCTGGGTATATTCAATACCACCCGTATGAATACCCGCGGCAATGCCATGAGCCTTACACTTTGCAAGTAACGACTTAACCATCTCTAAATGCTCCGGTTGGGGTTGATCCCCCATGGCCGGCAAACCCATAGACAGGGCTAAGTCTGCAGGACCAATGTAGACACCATTGAGGCCTGGTGTAGACATTATTTCATCTGCATTGGCTATGCCTTCCGCAGTTTCAATCATGGCAATACAAGCAATTTGATCATTGGCTTCCACAGCATATCCGCGGCCTGCGTACAGGGCCGCTCGTATAGGCCCAAAAGAGCGATTGCCTAACGGCGGGTAGCGGCAAGCTCGAACCGCTAGTTCAGCTTCTTCGCGGTTATTAACCATAGGCACGATTACGCCATAGGCTCCAGCATCTAAGACTTTCATAATTTCATAAGGTTCATTCCAAGGCACCCTAACAATAGGCGTGGCGTCGGAGTTTGAAATTGCCGGCAACATATCTCTCACATCGGTGTAGCCAATCAGACCGTGCTGCATATCAATACAAACCCAATCAAAACCTAGCTTGGACATAACTTCGGCTGAGTAAGCGTTGGCGAGACTTAACCAACAACCCACGGTTTGTTCGCCATTGCGCCAAGCGGCCAGTGCTTTATTTTCTCTCATAGCAATCCCTCCAGTGTGTTTTTATATGCCCACCATACGTTATTTTAAAGCAACAATTCCATCAGATAACAGCAAAGGATGTTAGACCAAGAGTCAAATAGCTGACTAATATTGCAACTCATCTAGTACCATTGGCTATGGCACTAAGCGCTGACAAACTGACAAATAGCAAACCCCACTAAGAAGAAAAATTCGAAAACAAACATGACAACACTTAACCAACAATTTATCGATTTAAGCAACACAACCCGCGAGCTCATCGGCCTGCTGGTAGAGACAGATGAAAAATTTTGGCTGATGGTGCTACGGCGAGCGGTAGTAAAGGTAGACGCGCATGAGCTTGCAGGTGCTACATTAATTCTTGGCTGTTTTGGCGGGATGGATACTTTTTCTGATTTGATTATTGGCAAATCTCTCGAGACCGAAGACCCATTAAGTTTTCGTAATTTGAACGCTCGGTTGGATCACTTGCGCACACAAACTTTTGAGGCAGCAAGGTGTATTGCGGCAAGGCAAACGTGGTAACAAGAGCAGGACGCTCGCTGAAGACTAAAAATCGCACACTAGACACACCAAGACAGCAACTTATTACTTGGCGAAATTTGCCCAACAAACCTCCAGCGGCGAATGGCTTAAGAAAACTTAAGAGCACTCAAGACAACTCAAGAGAACCGAGGCAAACGTCGGTAAACTTAGCCCTCAACCGGCACGACATTATGAATAGAGCTATAGGGTTATATGCAGACCAATATTCAGCTAGAAGTTAGAAGTTAGAAAAATCTGCTGGCCTACGCTCTTTGAATGCAGCGACGGCTTGCAAATTTGCCGGCCCGCCTAGCAAATTTGCTAAGGCGACATTTTCTATTTTGTGGGCTGCACGCAGCCCTTCACGACGAGGTGCCATTAACAGCTCCTTAGTAGCGATTAGGGATGCTAAAGGCTGCGCGGCAAGAATCTGCGCATACTCATAGACTTCAGCCAGCAATTGCTCCGGCTCTGTTAACGCAAATACTAGACCCAACTTCTTACAAGTCTGAGCATCCATCCACTGTGAACTCAAAAGACTCCAAAAAGCATTTTGATAACCCATAAGCTGAGGAAAAGTTACGGTGCTGCTAGCTTCTGCGGTCAACCCTAGCGAGGTAAATGGACAGCGCAGTCGTGCATTACTGGCCATAAAAACTAAATCGGCTAAGCCACAAATAGTGCAACCAAAACCAACGCCTAGACCGTTAATTGCCAGAATGATGGGTTTGGGGAACTCAACAATGGCTTCAAACATACCAGGAAAACCGTACTTTGCTGGCGGCCCATTGCGCGGGGCAGCCAAGTCCATGCCAGCAGAAAATGCTCGGCCTGCACCAGTGATGACCAATACTTTGACACTGTCGTCAGCGCTTGCAGCCAATAGATCAGCGGCTACCGCATCAAACATGGCGTCATTAAAAGCATTCAGTGCTTCAGGGCGATTAAATGTAAGGGTTCTTACTCCACCGCTGTTTTTAATAGATGTGAGCATATTACTTGGTCCTTATGAATACTGGATAAAAGTATAGCCCAGCTTGATCAAGCACAACGCCCGCCTAGGGGTACTTTTTCCTTGAGCGGACCGACGTTCAAGCATACCGTTATGTTTGCTCAGAAACGATGGACAGCCCATGACTGATATCAGAGATTTACACTACGTACGCTTCGAAATGGAAGACTTAGATAAGCAGGCGCAATTTCTCACGGACTTTGGCTTTAAAGTTACTCGAGAAGCAAATCGACTGTTGGCTAGAGGCTATGACAGCTCGCCCTATATCTATGTCGCAGAGCAAGCAAACGGCCCAGCCCGGTTCAAAGGCATGGGCTTCGAGGCACTGTCGCACGCAGAGTTAGAGCGCATCGCTTCAATTGACAATGTCGAGGTAGAAGAAATTGACCTACCAGGCGGTGGTCTAAGGGCGCGGATGATAGATCCTGACGGTAATGAAATAGACATCGTCTACGGCATCTGCCAAGCCGATGCGCTTGCGCCACCAGAACGATCGCCACTGAATCAAGATGAACCGAGACTCAGAGTGGGGCAACGGGTGGCTTATACATCAACACCTACGAGCATTAAAAGGCTCGGTCATTGCGTACTCAATGTCACAGATTTCCGGCACAGCGAGGCATGGTACAAAGAGCGGATTGGTTTTATCACCAGTGACGAAATTTATATCGGCAGTGAAGACAAAGCACTGGGCGCATTTATGCGACTTGACCGAGGTGAGGAATATGTAGATCACCATACGCTTTTTTTGGTTGGTGCTGGGCACAGCGAATTCAATCACGCGGCCTTTGAAGTTTGTCATTGGGATTACCTCATGCAATCCCACGACTTTTTGGCACAACAGGGTTATGAGCAGCGCTGGGGCGTGGGCAAACACGTACTCGGCAGCCAAGTCTTTGACTATTGGAAAGACCCCCAAGGTTTTACCTTAGAACACTTTACCGATGGCGACCTGTTCAACCGCTCTTTCGGCTCACACAAGCAACCCATAGAAAAACTCTTGGCAGTACATTGGGGACCAGAAGGTTCGCCCTAGTCATAGTTCTAGTCATAGTTCTAGTCATAGTTCTAGTCATAGTCATAGTCCTAGTCATAGTCATAGTCATAGGAGGGCGTTAGCAGTATGACGAGCATGTCCAGACTGGAACCTCTAGGTAGGTGGCACCACGCCCTCTAACAGAGCAATATTCGCAGCTGAGGCAGCCCAGCGATGTGTCGCCAACTGCTGATATTCTGCACTGCCATACCAGGCTTCGGCAGCCTGAGCCGACGGAAACTCAATTAATACCGTCCGCGTATAAGACCACTGCCCCTCCCACACCTTAGGTGCTTCATCCACCGCCAGCATCTTGCCGTCATAGCGACTGAAGACCTCCATAAAGCCCTCCTCGTACTGGGCGTATTTTTCACGGTCATGGATAGTAATTTGTGCAGTTACGTAGGTGGTCATTGTTAAGTCCTAAAGGGGCGATATTTCAAAATAGAATGCAAACCTCACTATAATCACCTGCTGATACGATGCAAAACTAAACCGCGCAACCCTGACACGGCCTGGCTGTTCTTAAGGTGCGGTTAAGGTGTTGTTAATAAGCCAACGTGGTTTCCACCCAATGTCAATTTCCGGATGACGACTTAAAATCATCACCGTCAATTTTTTGCAAAACTTGCAATCTTGCCGCCACTCTCTCGTCACTGAAATTTGAAAAAAAAGTACGTAAAATTAGATACTTTTGGTACCGTCAATCTGTATACCAAAAATATCATATTCAACCCCGTTTGCCAGGGCTAGCCTTGAACCCATGTCAGCCCTATCTAAACGTGTCAGCAAAGCCAGAGCCAATGCA
>CAJJAQ010000076.1 GCA_905182095.1 uncultured Pseudomonadales bacterium
CACGCACTCGCCGCAACCTGCGTTAGCGACGCCTAAGCATTCCACCGAGAACCACAGTTCACACAACCGCACGCCCCGTACAAAGCACACACAATCAGCGAGTGTAAAACCATGACATCTAGAAGAAACTTTTTGGGCTTTAGCGGCATGGGCGCAGTGCTTTCCAGCGTCGCAAGCAATTCAGCGGAAGCTAATTCTTTCGTCAATCCGCAGAAAAATATCACCAGCACAGAACTGGGCTACAACCCAGTACGCACACCAAACGGCTGGACATTGCCCTATACAGAAAAAGAGGGGGTAAAAGAATTTCACCTCATCGCTGAAGAAATTGAACATGAGTTTGCTCCGGGCAGCACCGCCAAGTGCTGGGGCTACAATGGCTCCACACCCGGACCCACTATTGAAGCGGTGGAAGGTGATCGAGTACGCATTCTGGTAACGAACAGCCTAAACGAACACACCACAATGCATTGGCATGGCCTCATTCTGCCAAGCGGCATGGACGGCGTAGGCGGACTCTCTCAGCCACAAATTGCGCCGGGGGAAACCTTTGCCTATGAATTCGACCTAAAACAAAACGGTACCCACATGTACCACCCTCATGCAGACGAAATGACACAAATGGCACTTGGCATGATGGGCATGTTTATCATCCACCCCAAAGAACCAGAACCCATAGACCGCGACTATTGCCTGCTCACCCACAACTGGGCAATGCACCCAGGCACTTCACGCCCGGCCCCCTCAGTGATGGTGGACTTCAACCTTTGGTCTTTTAACAGCAAGGTATTCCCCGCCATAGAATCCATTGTCGCCCGCACCGGTGAACGCGTGCGCATTCGCATTGGCAATTTATCCATGTGGAATCACCCGATACACCTCCACGGCACATCGTTCAATGTCACCGGTTCCGATGGTGGCCGTTGGCCACAATCAGCTTGGCGCAGCGAGAGTACAGAAATAGTCGGTGTAGGCCAAACCCGAGATATCGAGTTTGTCGCCACCCCTGGAGATTGGGCATTCCACTGTCATATGTCCCATCACACCATGAACGCCATGGGCCACGACATACCCAATCCAACCGGTGTAAATATGCGCGGTTTGGAAGGAAAAATTCGCGATCACCTACCCGGTTTTATCGCTATGGGAGAAAACGGTATGGCGGAACATCAGCAACATATCGATGTAGGCCACCACCCCGGCCCAGCAAATACATTGCCCATGATGACCGGCAGCGGCCCTTATGGACCCATTGAAATGGGCGGCATGTTCACGTTGGTTAAAGTGCGCGATGATATAGCGCCGAATGATTTCAGCGACCCAGGTTGGTACAACCCACCAGCCAATACCATAGCCAAAAAAATCAGTAGTAACCCAAACTATGGTAATCCGCCGCGGAAGCCGTCTTAGCAACCAAAGAGCCTCTCCTGATTTAGCGACTACAATCGCAAAGGAGTAGGTCAAGAGAAATGCTCCATTTATTAACTAGGCTTGAGATAGCGATTAGGTTATTTGATGCAGCAGTTTGCAACAAAAGCCTGCGATGGACGTGGACCTTTCGCGGTTGTTGTAAAGCCATGGAGTCACCAAAAGCGGCACATGGTCTACCTTTAAAACCCATTGGCAGGTTACGCTAGGACTAACACCAGTACAGAGACCCGTTAGGGTCCACTCGCAGACCAGACCACTCAATACAACGCAGCAAATACCTGCTAATTTTTGTTAGTTTTTATACTCGACGCACTACTAAAAGACCAACACCAGCGCTTGCCAGTAGGCACGAACAACCCCTATTAAATAACTGGCGCATTTCTGGTTTGGAAAACCAATTTCGTAAATAGACGCCAAAGCATCCGTAAATGGCTATGGCCGACCATTCTAGGAATAGGAACAATGCCCCTAGAACGACAAACTGCGAACCAATTGGCTGGTCTGGATTGATGAACTGCGGCAAGAACGCGGTAAAAATAAGAATGGCTTTAGGGTTACCCGCTGCCAGAAAAAATTCTTGTTTGGCCAGTTCGATAACTGACATTTCTAGCACAGAGCTAGACAAGTCCTGATTCGGGACGGAACTCCAGAGTTGGTAGGCCAACCAAAACAAATAACAGGCACCTAGCACTTTAACTGCCAGAAAAAAATTTTCAGAGGCATACAAAATACTGGCGAGACCTGTGGCCGCTAGAGTGATCATGATGGCAAATGCGACAAGCCTACCGAGGCCGGCGATGCAGGCAGTTCTTAGCCCAAAGCGTTTGGCATTACTCATAGCCAGTAAATTATTCGGCCCTGGTGAGAGGTTAAGCGCAAAGCATGCTGGGAGAAAAAGAATAAGTGTTACTAATTCCATCTTAAAAACTCAAAAATATCGGTTTAAGCACCAGGCTAACAGCAGATTTGGCTATTCTTTGGCAATCCACAGTTGACCACAAATGCACACTTTGATCTTGCCTTGTTCTACCAGAAAAACTCTTTTGTTGTAAACGTAAAGTCCGACCAAAGGAACTGGCGGCGACACGCCCGGCATTTCTATTGCGGCTGGGCATACACGAGTCCAAGGCGTTGTAGCCGTCGCACCATTAGAAACTACATACAAATAAGGTAACTAGAAGAATACCAGCGGCTACTTTTCGCCACCCCAGTGACCTATACTGCGCGAATAAATTGTAGTCCTTGGACCTTCCACCGCGAGGGCCTCACAATGGACGCATAGCCGTTGCAGGTGCGTTTGGCAAAACTTTAAAACCATGACACCGCGCAACGCTTTCTACCGTTAAGTAAGAGATTCGGGCCGACCATGTCAGATATTTATTTTCACAACACACTCAGTGGCAAAAAAGAAAAGTTCGTGCCTGCGGACCCCGCCAACGTCAGTGTCTATGTCTGCGGACCCACGGTATACAGCTACGTGCATATTGGTAACGGCAGACCTGCGGTTGTCTTTGACGTGCTGGTGAAACTGCTCAGAAGCCAATATGCGAAAGTTAACTATGTCAGCAACATCACTGACATCGACGACAAAATTAATACTGCGGCTTTGGCGAACAACGAGTCTATTGTTGATCTAGCGGAGCGTTTTTCCGCTGCTTACCAAGAGGACATGGTTACCCTTGGTGTTACACCACCAGATTTAGTGCCTAAGGCTACCCACCATATTGTTGAAATCATTGCAATGATTGAGACCCTGATCTCGTTAGATAACGCTTACGCCAGCGACGGGCATGTATTGTTTCATGTGCCCTCAGACCCTCATTATGGCAGCCTTGCAAAGCGCACCTTGGAAGACATGATCGACGGCGCACGAGTAGACATTGCCAGCTACAAGAAAGATCCAAAGGACTTTGTGTTATGGAAGCCTTCTACTCCCGAGCAACCCGGTTGGGATAGCCCATGGGGACGCGGCCGCCCCGGCTGGCACATAGAATGCTCAGCAATGATCAAAAAGCATTTGGGCGATACTATTGATATCCATGGCGGTGGCGCAGATCTGACGTTTCCACACCACGAGAACGAAGCGGCTCAAAGCCGTTGCGCTAACCAAACCGCTGAATATGTCCGCTACTGGCTACACAATGGCATGCTTACCCTGGGCAGTGAAAAAATGTCTAAGTCCGTGGGCAATGTACTGACCATCCGCAGCCTTGCAGAAAGTCACTCCGGTGAAATTCTGCGCTATGCCCTACTGTCTGGACAATATAGATCTTCGCTATCTTGGTCAGACGATCTATTAGTGCAAGCCAAATCAAGTTTGGACAGTCTGTATCAAACCCTTCGGGACACTGGCAGCCAAGGCCAAACGAGCGATGACTTTGCCGGACTAAAGGGTAACGACTACCCTAGCGGTGTAGTTGCTGCGCTGTCGGATGACATGAATACACCCAAAGCACTGGCGGCCATGCACGAAATTTCTGGCCTGTTAAGACGCGCTGAGACCGATGCTGACAAGCAAATCCACAGACAAGCGCTTTTGGCCGGCGGCTGGCTGCTAGGCATATTGACCCGAGATCCTGAAGCTTATTTCACCGGTGCAGATCTCGCCAAAAACTCCTCAGACTTAGATTCTGCAACAATCGAAGGCTTAATCGAAGATCGCAAAAATGCCCGCAAGGATGGCAACTTCCAACGTGCAGATGAAATCCGCGATGAGTTATTGGCCAAAGGCATAGAACTTGAGGATTCTCGAGAAGGCACTCGCTGGCGTAAACTATAGTGTATAGCGTTGCGGTAATAGGCGACTCGCCGGTTGCACATATTGCAGCTTTGGCCAGCAAGGCCGCGGGCTTTGCTGATACCAAACAATTTGCATCACTGCGCAAAACCACTACCGATGAAAACACCCTCCACTGCATACCTGCCAGCGTTAGCAGAATAATCAACGCTCTGTCTCCGCTAAGTATCGAAAGCATTGGCCTATGCCCTGATAGAGAACAAGTCAGGTTAGGCCGCTCAGCCTACTTGCTTTCCGAACTACCGTTAGGCAATTTTTATCTAGAGCGCTACGGCGCGCCACTGGTCAACTGCACGCGCAAAGAGCTACTAGAATTACTTGCTCAGCACGAGGCTTTTGACGTTGATCCTGCAAAAAAATCTTTGCAGGAAATTGAAGACGATTACGATCTGGCAATACTTTGTGACGGGCTACAAGCAGATCCGCCCTCAGATGAAAGAAATGTTGGCGGGTACGAGATATTCAGCGCAAACGTGGCAGAAGAGCATTTACTGCGCAACGCCAATGTCACCTGGATAGGCAAAGGTCAGGTCATTTTACAAAGGTCTAGCAAATCTCATACGCACTATACGTTCATCACCCATAACCAACTACCATTTGAAGAGCCTCATTGGCACGACAGTTTAGCACCCGCTTTTGCCAACAAAAGTTTCAAGGGTACTTTCAACCCGCTACAACACCTCGTTGCAGAACGCTTTCAAGATGGACGCAGAGCGTACTTGGGAGACGCCTGTTACGCTACTCACCCAGGTTTTTTGGAGTCCCACAATAGTGGTATGGAAGATGCTTGGGTGCTGTCCCGCATGATGGAAAATTACGAAGAAGATATTGGCGACGGACTGAGAGAGTACGAGCGCTTTCGCCGTCCTCGCGCCATTCGGGTTGCCAAAGCTGGCAATCAACGGCTAAATTTGCTCACCCAAAAATCATCCAACTCGCGGTTTTGGGGATATGTGGGGCAAGCGCTCTCCACACGTTTTTTGCCCGAAATCGCCATGCAGAAACAAGACTGGTTTCATCAACACAACGTAATTAAGGGCTTTCGGTAGAGTACCTTCTAGGCTCAGCTCAGCTCAGCTCAGCTCA
>CAJJAQ010000077.1 GCA_905182095.1 uncultured Pseudomonadales bacterium
AGAGGAACAGACGTTAGCAATGCAACCGGCTCCGGCTTCAACCGAGGCGAATCGAGCATTTATGGTTGAAGCTAATCAGGGTGGCGCACTGTCCGGCGACTTCATGGCAGACAAAATCATTGATGCAAATCTGGGTTATGATGCTACACAGTTGAGGGAATATCGCGACGGACCGTCAGATCTATCGGAAAAATAAAAATGCTTACAAAAAAACTAGCCGCTCTTTGCATAGGGCTAATATTGAGCCACTCTGCTGCGGCGCAAACTGTTTATCAAGTCTCTATAGGCAGCTATAAAAGCCAAGCCAATGCAGAAAAAGCAGCGGCAAAGGCTGCTCAAGAACTAGGCGACGGCTATACAGTAGAGGCCGCTCAAACCGGCAGCGGGAATTTGTACCGAGTGGTTTCAGAGCCGGTGCTATCACGTGGTGCAGCAGACCTAGTTAGCAGCAAAGCCCGCCAAGCAAATATTCCTGGCGCATGGGTATTGGCCCGCAATCGCTCGACCGTCGATTCCCAGAAAACACCCTCCAGTAAACCTAGACGCTCATCAACAGTAGCCAGCACACCCAAGGCGCAGTCAACGGTAAGCGTTGCTGCGGCATCTATTGCCGAAATAACTCCCATTGATAAAGAGGACAGCAATGAACCCCGCTCTGGCATACAGCCATTAGACGGACGCAAAGGTATACCGCTGTCACTTGCCGGCCAACAAGGCAACTCAGCGGAAAACGGTGTGCTCAATATACGCCGAACCGACGAAGCCCAAACACCTTTCATCATAGACGGTATTTTAGACGAGCCCATATGGCAGGAAATCACCGCTATTGACGACTTTGTAGTGGTTGAACCAGATACGCTAAAAAAAGGCCCCTACGCAACCAACGTCAAAATCGCCTACTCAGATGAAGGACTCTACGTTGCAGCGGACCTTGAACAACCAAAAGAAACGCTCATCCGCAGGCTGTCTGGCAGAGACATATATTCGGGTCTAAACAGAGACAGCATAAATATTACCTTAGACACTTCTGGCGAAGGACTATATGGCTTTTGGTTCGGCATAAACCTCGGAGACTCACTAATGGACGGCAGCGTATTGCCCGAACGCAGGTTCTCCAACGAATGGGATGGCCCATGGAGAGGAGCAAGCGCACAAAATGATAATGGCTGGTCCGCTGAGTTCTTCATCCCTTGGAGTGCCATATCAATGCCCGCCGCGTCCGAAACACGCAACATGGGTATATTTTTATCGCGTAAAGTAGCCCACCTTGATGAACGCTGGGGTTGGCCGGCGCTACCCAATACAACGCCAAAGTTTTTGTCCGCATTGCAAACCATTGAAATGCAGGGCGTAGCACCGCGTCAGCAGTATAATATCTACCCTTTCGCCGCAGCCACAGCAGATCAAATAGATGACGAAACCCGCTATCGCGTAGGCGCTGATATGTTCTGGCGACCTTCTAGCAACTTCCAACTTAATGCAACTGTTAACCCTGATTTCGGCAACGTTGAATCAGATGATGTGGTTATTAACCTGAGTGCCACTGAAACATTTTTTCCAGAGAAGCGCCTATTCTTCGTAGAGGGCCAAGAAATTTTTGTTGCCAGTCCTAGGGCAGATACGCGCAGCTCGGGAGTAGGTCAAGGTGGGCCACCCACAACATTGGTCAACACACGGCGTATTGGCGGTCGGCCCCAAGCACCCACTTTGGCCCTTGGCCAAACGGTGTCTAGCAGAGAACAAAATTTACCAGCAGATTTACTCGGCGCAGCCAAGGCAACCGGGCAAATCGGCAAGTTCCGCTACGGAGTATTAGGCGCATTTGAGGACGAAGTTGAGTTCGAGTCAATGGTTAACAACCAAGCCGTCCAACTTACTCAAGACGGTTCGGACTATGGCATCGGCCGGCTACTGTATGAAAACAACTCAGGCGGCAGCTACAAAGCGGTAGGCGTACTATCCACAGTAGCCGAACATCAAGACATTAGCGCTTATGTAACTGGACTCGATGCTCACTATTTAACCGCCAACGGCAAGCTACAAGCAGACGGACAAATATTTAGATCCGATATAACTGACAGTGACGTGGGTTACGGTGGTTTCGTCGACTTTGAATATACTTTTCGCCAAGGTGTACAACAGCGCCTAGGCATCGAGTACTTCGACGATGCGGTGAACATTAACGACCTAGGTTACCAAGCGCGCAACAACTACCTACAGGTTAGAACCGCCCACACCAGAACTACATCGGACCTCACCTGGGCCCGCAACAACCAATTCGATATCCGTGGCGCAGTGCAGGAAAACGGCGATGGTTTCCTGACTCGGGCAGGGATTTTTATCTCCAACAGAGCGACGTTCAACAACCTAACAAGTATTACCGGCCGCATCAGCCATTTCGCCCAGGGCTATGATGACCTCAATAGTTTCGGCAATGGTGTCTACCGTATCCAAGAAAAAACGGCAGCAGGTCTCAGTTTCGACTCCAATACCGCTAAAGCCCTAAACTTTGGTCTTGGCCTAGGCTTTGAGGAAGAAGATCTTGGCAGCGACAGTTACTACTACGAAGCTAAGGTTAACTGGCGGCCTCTAGACGGACTGAGTTTAGCCGCTGGAGTAAAATACCTAGATCGGGACGGCTGGCTGTTACACCAAGAAAACCGCAATTTCACGACATTTTCTGCTGAACAATGGCAGCCGAACCTCAGTGTTGAATACTTTATAAGTGCAAAACAACAGTTCAAAGTTTCGGTGCAATGGGTTGGCATACGCGCCGAAGAGGATGAGTTTTACCTCTCCCCAGCCATTTCCGGCAATTTAATCGCGGTAGCCAAACCAACAGGGCCATCTGACTCATTCTCTATTTCAGATATGGTATTTCAAGCACGTTACCGTTGGGAAATTGCACCGCTTTCAGACTTATTCATTGTCTACAGTAGAACCTCAGACTTGTCCCAAGCCTTGCTTAATGACAAATTTGATGACCTTTTAGACAACGCTTGGCAAGAACCCGTCGGTGATCAGCTCGTAATGAAAATACGTTATCGCTTTGGCTCATAGTTAACTCATAGTTAACTAAAAAAGTCCACCGGCACATAATATAGCGAAAATATTTTCGCGGAGAAACTTATGCTAGATATACAACCAACAGAAGAAGCTTGCGGCGCCACAATTAAAGGCGTCGACTTATCCGCCCCGTTGAACAAACAAACCGTCGAAGCAATTAGAAGCGCTTGGATTGAACACAAAGTTATCGTTTTCCCAGAACAAAATCTTACTGACGAAGATTTAGTGCGCATCACCAATGATTTAGGCTCAGTAGGCGACGACCCCTACTTTGTCTCCATTAGCGAAAACACGCCCGTCGTTGCGCTAACCCGTAGAGCAGACGAAAAAGCGCCAGTATTCGCGGAAGTTTGGCACACGGATTGGAGCTTCAAAAAAGAACCACCCATAGGCACATGCCTTTACAGCCTAACCATTCCTCCAGTAGGCGGAGATACAGGTTTCACTAATCAACAAAAAGCTTTGGCAGAAATGCCTAAGGCGCTTCGAGCCCGATTAGAAGGCAAGATTGCCCTGCACTCTGCGGCAGCAGGATATGGCCCTGATGGCGCCTATGGCACCCGAGAGGAAGACTCTGATCGCAGCATGAAAATTCTCTATTCCGAAGATGCACACGATGTGGAAACCCATGCCATTATCAACGTGCATCCAGAATCTGGAAAGGAAACCATATTTGGTACAGCAGGTTACATCTGCGGCATTGAAGGCATGGAGCATGAAGAAGCAAATCAGCTGATTTTAGATTTGTACCAATGGCAAACCCGCCCGGAGTTTCAATACACCCATAAATGGCAGGAAAACATGCTGGTTATCTGGGACAACCGTTGTGTGCTGCACAAAGCCAACGGTGGTTACGATGGCCATGATCGGGAACTGCACAGGACCACAATTGCTGGTGCGCCTGAGCTTTGCCTCTGACCGTAAAATCAATACTCAATTCAAACCCTCGCTTAGTTTAGACAGGCTAAGCGAGCTTCACTCAGGTAGCGCAAAGGCCACCAAGTAGTCAGCAGTTGAACCAATAGGACTGCGCGAATCGCCGCCTGCGGCCATCACAATAAACTGCTTCTGCCGCCCGTTTTCATCCTCAACGCTATAGCTCATAGGAATTGAATTTGCTGGGCTTGGCAAATCGTGGCGCCAAAGCACCTCACCCGTATCTGTATCGTATGCTGTTACTGCGCTATCAAATAAAGAGCCAATCACCACAAAGCCTTCCTCACTCAGCAAAGGGCCGCCTACTTGCGGTAGGCCCAATTTAGCCAAGCCAAAACCAAGCGAACCATGCGGCTGACGCCAAACTTGTTTCTGTGTGTTCAAATCTAAAACCAACAACTCACCAAAAGGCGGTCCCGCACATGGCATCACGCCAAGATACGGGTCCATCATCATCTCTCTGGCCATATAAAAATCTGTGCCCAACTGCAAACCCAGCTCAACACCCGACTCTATATCCAGCTGCTGAAATATCTGCTCATAGGCAGCAAACTGCTCATCCATTGAAGCATCCTTGTCGCTCATCACGGCTAGAAGATCTTCGGTACCCTCTGTGCTGATCAGCTTAGTTCTAAAGGCCAAATTGTTTACATGAGCCACAATTAGGCCACGCTGCTCATCTACCGCCACACCACCCCAACTGCTGGCGCCCATATTACTGGGTAGCCCAATGGTCCAATCCGTGGTGATGGGGTCATATACGTCACCAATGCGCGAGGTTTTCTCAACGCCATTACACAAATTGAGCAACGACCCGCCCGGCGCGTAACTGCGCGATAATTGAAATGCTTTAGGCGGGAAAACCTGGGTTGGGGACAACACCTCCGCTAACGGCCCGTATCGCGGCACAGCCTGTTCGCTCACATCAATAAGGGGCTCACCGGTTTCTCTGTTAAGCACAAAGATGAAACCCATCTTGGTGCTTTGAATCAGCGCAGGTACTTCAACGCCGTTCAAGGTAATGTCAGCAATCGAAGGAATTGACGGCACGTCAAAATCCCAAAAATCTTTTTTCACCGTTTGAAAGTGCCAAACGTATTCACCAGTGGATCCGCGCAGGGCAACAACGGAGGAACCGTAATGCCCCATATCTTCAGCGCCGTCTCGGTAATAGTCAGGCGCCGGATTACCCGTAGGCAAAAATATTAGATCCCGTTCAAGGTCTACCGCGAAGCCCGCCCATACATTGGGGGTGGCCAGTGCATAGCCCTCATCACTAACTAGGCCTTTGCTATAATCGAAACTCGGTGGCGCTAAATCAAACGCCCAAACCAGCTCGCCTGATTGAGTATCAAAACCACGGACAACACCACTTGGCGCATCAACCCGCTGGTTATCGGCAATGGCGGAACCGACAACAACCACGTCTCCAATAACACTAGGCGGCGAAGTCACCTGATATTCCTGGGGCCACCACAACTCGCCAACGCCTTCTTTCAGTAATACCTCACCACTCTCGCCAAAGTCTTTGCAGCGTTGACCGGTAGTGCCATCAATTGCGATCAACCTGGCATCATTGGTTGCGACAAAAATACGCGACTTACAGGGTGAATTCTGCCCGATCGCTTGGTTCGGTACTTGAGTAGAATGCCATTGAGCTACGGCCCGACAGTTGGCCTGGTTGGGATAATCTACTTTGGCCACATCAGGGTCAAAACGCCAAAATTCCGCGCCCGTTAACGGGTCTATGGCTATCACCTGATTATGTGGTGTACACAACACCAAACGGCCATTTACCAATATCGGCGTGGATTGAAATATACTGTTTAGATCGCCGGAGCGAAATGTCCAAGCCACTTCAAGATCTGCAATATTGTCTTTGTTAATTTGCTCGAGCTTTGTTGCGCGGCGACTTCCAGCGCCTGCGTAATTAGCCCACTGGGACGTATTTCTAACTTCCGCTGCTACTTCTGGCCCAACGATAAAACTATCAAAATCTCCACTCATGCAGCCACTCAAAGCTAGCGCTACAGCAAAGTAACTAAGGTTGGCTTTCAGCGCTTCCAGCACATTCCGAAGGGGTAACATTTTGTTGGCAATCATGAGCATTTTACTTTTCGATTTATCTGATGTGATTAGTGCAACCTATCAGCAAGAACACCGAATCGCAAAAGACCCTGAGTATTGCCACCTGAGTATTGCCACCTGAGTAT